>NZ_DATIGV010000106.1:0-99825 GCF_035481345.1 Hydrogenophaga sp.
CGGCGCATCGAACAGCACCGGGTAGGCGTCGACGTGTGGCGGCGGCGCGTAGGGAAAGCGTGCCTCCAGCAAGGGGATGCGCGAGTCCACGAACCAGGCCGCCAGGCCGTGGATGTTGCGCAGCACCGAGACCACGCACAGCTCGGTCAGCGCACCCGGGTCGCGGTGCAGGCGCAGCACGATCTCGGCGCGCTCGCCACTGGCCTCCACGCCCAGCGCGATGGCGTTGGCGAGCAGCCCGTGGTGTCGGCACCAGCGCTTGAGCGCCACGCCCAGCGTGGGCGCCGACAGCGAGGCGCGCCCCAGCAGCCCATAGCTGCCCCAAGGCAGCGCGCGCTCGAAACAGCCCAGGGCCTCGTCGTCAAGTTCGCGCATGGCCGCGTAGGACACGGCCTCCATCTGCGCGGCCGTGATGCGCGCCCGCGAATCGTTCAGCCGTTCTGGCGGAATTTGTGCCTGTGCCAGTGCGTGGGCGGGGTCCATGCCGCGCGCCCGGTAGGCCAGTGCCATGGCCTTGACCAGCGCAATGGGGGTAAGGGCCGGCCCTTGCAGCAGTTCGGTGGTGTCCGCGGGCATGGGGCGAGTGTGCCATCGCGAACCGGGGTGTGGCGCAATTTGCAACCGCCGTGGCGACCGGCCCAACCGCCCCCGGGTGTACCCTCCCGGCGTTCGCACACACACAAGACGAGACCGGCCATGCCCATCCTGGAGACCAAGCTCAACCCCCGCTCCGCCGACTTCCAGGCCAACGCCGAGGCCATGCGCGCCCAGGTGGAGGACCTCAAGGTCCAGCTCGCCAAGGCCGCGCAGGGCGGTGGCGAGGCCGCGCGCGCCAAGCACGTCAAGCGCGGCAAGCTGCTGCCGCGCGACCGCGTGCAGATGCTGCTGGACCCGGGCACGCCCTTCCTGGAGCTGGCGCCGCTGGCCGCGCACGGCATGTACCACGGCGACGCGCCCTGCGCCGGCGTGATCGCCGGCATCGGCCGCGTCAGCGGGGTCGACTGCCTGATCGTCTGCAACGACGCCACCGTGAAGGGCGGCACCTACTACCCCATGACGGTGAAGAAGCACCTGCGCGCGCAGGAGGTGGCGATGCAGAACCACCTGCCGTGCATCTACCTGGTGGATTCGGGCGGCGCCAACCTGCCCAACCAGGACGAGGTCTTCCCCGACCGCGACCACTTCGGCCGCATCTTCTACAACCAGGCCAACATGAGCGCGCAGGGCATCGCGCAGATCGCGGTGGTGATGGGCTCATGCACGGCGGGTGGCGCCTACGTGCCCGCCATGAGCGACGAGACCATCATCGTCAAGAACCAGGGCACCATCTTCCTGGGCGGCCCGCCGCTGGTGAAGGCCGCCATCGGCGAGATCGTGAGCGCCGAGGACCTGGGCGGCGGCGACGTGCACACGCGCCTCTCGGGCGTGGCCGACCACCTGGCGCAGAACGATGCGCACGCCATCGCGCTGGCGCGCCAGGCCGTGGCCACGCTCAACCACCGCAAGGAGGTGGCGCAGGCGCTGATCGAGCCGCGCGCGCCGAAGTACGCGCCCGAGGAGATCTACGGCGTCATCCCCACCGACGTGCGCAAGCCCTACGACGTGCGCGAAATCATCGCGCGCCTGGTGGACGGCTCCGAGTTCCACGAGTTCAAGGCGCGCTTTGGCAGCACCCTTGTCTGCGGCTTCGCACACATCGAGGGCATGCCCATCGGCATCGTGGCCAACAACGGCGTGCTGTTCTCCGAAAGCGCGCAGAAGGGCGCGCACTTCATCGAGCTGTGCGGCCAGCGCAAGGTGCCGCTGCTGTTCTTGCAGAACATCACCGGCTTCATGGTGGGCCGCAAGTACGAGAGCGAGGGCATCGCGCGCCACGGCGCCAAGATGGTGACGGCCGTGGCCACGGTGCAGGTGCCCAAGTTCACCGTCATCATCGGCGGCAGCTACGGCGCGGGCAACTACGGCATGTGCGGCCGCGCCTACAGCCCGCGCTTTCTCTGGATGTGGCCCAACGCGCGCATCAGCGTCATGGGCGGCGAGCAGGCCGCGAGCGTGCTGGCCACCGTCAAGCGCGACGGCATCGAGGCCAAGGGCGGGCAGTGGAGCGCGGACGAGGAAGCCAAGTTCAAGCAGCCCCTGCTGGACCAGTTCGCGCACCAGTCGCACCCGTATTTCTCCAGCGCCCGCCTGTGGGACGACGGCGTGATCGACCCCGCCGACACGCGACGCGTGCTGGCGCTGGCCCTGTCGGCCACGCTGAACGCGCCGATCGGCGAGCCGAAGTTTGGCGTGTTCCGCATGTGATGTGTATGATTTGAATGTTTCATACACATTCAAGTGTGATTGGCATGCGAACAAACATCGACATTGATGACGACTTGATGGCGGCTGCCATGGCGGCCGGCGAATTCAAGACCAAACGGGAAGCGGTGGAAGAGGGCTTGCGCCTGATCAAGCGGCGCAAGGCCTACGCCGATTTGCTCGCCGCGCGTGGCACCCTCTTTTGGGACGACTCGGATGCAGCATGGGCCAAGGCCCGTGAAGAAGCCCAGTCTCTGGCGGTCGCCGAAGTGGCCGCGACACCCTATCGGGCGAAGGCCGGCGCGTCGCGCGCGAAAGTGCAAAAGACAGCGGCCGCGAAGCCGGCCAAGCGGGCACGGGGCAAGTCGGCATGATCCTCGTGGACTCCAGCGTATGGATCGACCACTTTCGCGGCACCGCGAACGCCCAGACCCGGCAACTGGAGCGTTGGCTGTCCGGGCAGGACGGTCCGCAAGACATTGGCGTGGCGGATCTGGTGGTGTTTGAAGTGGTGCGCGGATTTGCCACGGCCAGGGCACAGGCCCGGGCGCGCGATCTGTTGCTGGCGCTGGAAGTGGTGGAGATCGGGGGCGTGGACAACGCCCTGCAAGCGGCCACGCTGTACCGCCGCCTGCGCGAGACGGGCCGCACCGTGCGCAGTCCCATCGACGTGCTGCTGGCCAGCTACTGCATGACGCATGGCCACGTGCTGCTGCACCGCGACGCTGACTTCGAGGCCCTCAAGGGCCTGGGAGGGCTGGACACGTGGCCGCACTGAGCCCCTGGCCCACCCACTTCCTCACCCTCGCGCGCTACCACGCCTGGGCCACACGGCGCCTGCTGGACGCGGTGGCCGCGCTCGACGGCGAGGCCTACCGGCGCAACGTCGGCCTGTTCTTCAAGAGCGTGCACGGCACGCTGAACCACCTGCTGGTGGGCGAGTGCCTGCTGTGGTTCAGACGCTTCGCGCACGGCGAATCGCCCGCGCTGCGGCTGGATGCGGAGGCCGAGCCCGATCGTGCCCGGCTGGCGCGGGCGGTGCTCGATGGCGCCATCGCCTGGGAAGGCGCGATCGCGGCCTGGCCCGCAGAACGCTTCGATGGCCGCATCCGCTATACGCGCATGACCGGGGCCGTCGTGGACCTGCCTTTCGCCCCCACGCTGGCTCACGTGTTCAACCACGCCACGCATCACCGCGGCCAGATCACCGCGGCGCTCACCATGCTCGGGCAGCCGGGCCCTGAACTGGACCTCGTTTACTTCCTGCAGATACAGGAAGCCAAGACCGGCTGAAGCCGGCGACCTCGACGGAGACAAAGCTGTGGAAACCACGATCTACGACACCCCCGAGCACCAGACCCTGCGCGAGCAGGTGGCGCGCTTCATCGCGCGCGAGGTGGAGCCGCACGCCCAGGCCTGGGAAGAACAGGGCTTCGTGCCGCGCGAGGTGCTGCGCCGCATGGGCCAGGCCGGCCTGCTGGGCATTGCCTTCGAGGGCGAGCACGGCGGCGGCGACGCCGACGCGCTGACCAACCTGGTGTTCGCCGAGGCCCTGTCGCAGAGCACCTTCGCCGGCTTCGTCATCACCGTGCTCGTGCACACCGACATGGCCGGCCCGCACCTGCACCACGCGGGCAACGCCGCGCAGAAGGCGAAGCACCTGCCCAGGGTCTGTGCCGGCGAATCGATCTGCGCGGTCGCCATCACCGAGCCCGGCGCGGGCTCCGACGTCGCGGGCATCCGCACGAACGCGAAGCGCGACGGTGACCACTGGGTCATCAACGGCACCAAGATGTTCATCACCAACGGCGTGCACGCCGACCTGTACTTCGTCGCGGCCAAGACCGGGCCCGGCAAGCGCGAGGTCTCGATGTTCATCGTCGAGAAGGGCACGCCCGGCTTCAGCGTGGGCCGGGCCCTGCACAAGACGGGCTGGCTCAGCTCCGACACCGCCGAGCTGGTCTTCGACAACGTGCGCGTGCCCGCCGCCCACCTGCTGGGCGAAGAGGGCAAGGGCTTCTACGCGGTGATGAAGAACTTCCAGACCGAGCGCATCGCGCTCGGCGCCATGGCCGTGGGCCACTGCCAGCGCGCGCTGCAGCTCACACTGGACCACGTGCGACAGCGCCAGGCCTTCGGCGGGCCGCTGTGGGATCAGCAGGTGATCCGCCAGCGCCTGTCCATGCTCGACGCCAAGGTGCGCGCGGCGCGCCAGTTCATGTACCACTGCGCCTGGAGCGTGACGCAGGGCAGGGACATCGTGCAGCAGGTGTCCATGCTCAAGGCGCTGACCGGCGAGCTGGTGAACGAGGTCGTGCAGACCTGCCAGCAGTTCCACGGCGGCATGGGCTTCATCCGCGAGACGGCCATCGAGCGCCTGTGGCGCGACGCGCGCGTGCTGGCCATCGGCGGCGGCGCGACGGAAGTGATGCTGGAAGAAGTAGCGAAGAGGTATTGAGATGAGCGACGTGATCGATGTGTCCCGCCCCAGCGCCCACGTGGCGTGCGTGTGGCTCAACCGCCCGGACGTGCGCAACGCCTTCAACGACGAGGTGATCGCCGCGCTCACGCGCGCCTTCGACGCCCTGTCGCAGGACAAGGACCTGCGCGTGGTGGTGCTGGGCGCGCACGGCAAGGCCTTCTGCGCCGGTGCCGACCTGAACTGGATGAAGGCCATGGCCGGCTACTCCTGGGACGACAACCGCGCCGACGCGCAGCGCCTGGCCGACATGCTCTGGACCCTGGACCAGTGCCCCGTGCCCGTGGTGGGGCGCGTGCAGGGCGACTGCTACGCGGGCGGCATGGGCCTGGCGGCCATCTGCGACGTGCTGGTGGCGGTGGAGGGCGCGACCTTCTGCCTGTCCGAGGCGCGCCTGGGCCTGCTGCCCGCCACCATCAGCCCCTACGTCATCCGCGCCATGGGCGCGCAGGCCGCGCGCCGCTACATGGTCACGGCCGAGCGCTTCAGCGCCGCACAGGCCCAGGCCCTGGGCATGGTGCACGAACTGGCCACGCCCGAGACGCTGGACGCCCGGGTCGACGAGATCGTCACCACCCTGGTCAACAACGGCCCCGCCGCCGCGCGCGCCTGCAAGGCCCTGGTGCGCGACGTGGCGGGCCAGCCGATCACGGCCGAACTGCGCGCCGACACCGCGCGCCGCATCGCCGACGTCCGCGCCAGCGAGGAGGGCCGCGAAGGCCTGGCCTCCTTCCTCAACAAACGCGCGCCGAACTGGTTGTGAAATGAAGCACCCCCCGCGCCGCTTCGCGGCTCCCCTCTCTCGCCTGCGGCGGGAATGGGGCGCACCCAGAGGCCTGGAAAGCCAGTTCCTCGGGTGCTCTGGGGCAACGCGACATGAATGACGCACTGCAATCCCTGGGCACCCCTGAGCCGCTGGCGCTGGTGGCCCCGCTGTGGCTGGCCACGAATCACCCCCTGGTGTTTGCCGTGTTGCTGGTGGTTATCGTGCTCGCCATGTGGTGGATCACGTGGACGCTGTTCCGTTTCCTGCACGCGCTGTGGCGGCGCGTGCTGGGGCGGGCGCAAGAACCGGCATGAACAACAACAACCTGATATGGCCCGAGCTGGCCGCCCGCAGCCTGGCGCGCGTCTGGCACCCCTGCACGCAGATGGCGCGCGCCGCCCGCCGCCCGCCGCTGCCCCTGGCACGCGGCGAAGGCCCCTGGCTGTTCGACACCGAGGGCCACCGCTACTTCGACGCCATCTCGTCCTGGTGGGTCAATCTCTTCGGCCACAGCGACGAGGGCCTGCGCGCGGCCATCACCGCGCAACTGCACACACTGCCGCACGCCATGCTGGCCGGCTGCACGCACGAGCCCGTGGTGCGCCTGGCCGAACGGCTGTGCGCGCGCACCGGTGGCGCGCTGGCGCACGCCTCCTTCGGCAGCGATGGCGCCAGCGCGGTGGAGATCGCGCTCAAGCAGAGCTTTCACGCCTGGCGCAACCTGGGCCTGGAAGGCAAGCGCGGCTTCGTTGCCCTGCGCGGCGGCTACCACGGCGAGACCCTGGGCGCGCTCTCCGTCACCGACGTCGCGATCTTTCGCGACGCCTACGACCCCCTGCTGATGCGCAGCCACCTGGTGGACGCGCCCGACACCCGCCTCGGCAACGAGGACCAGGCCCTGGCCACCCTGGCCGCGCTGCTCGAACGCGAGGCCGACCGCCTGGCCGCGGTGCTGGTGGAGCCGCTGGTGCAGGGCGCGGCCGGCATGGTGATGCATTCGCCGCGCTACCTGAGCGAGCTGCGCCGCTTGTGCAGCGCGCACGGCGTGCACCTGATCGCCGACGAGATCGCGGTGGGCTGCGGGCGCACCGGGCGCTTCTTCGCCTGGTCGCACACCGAGCCGGCCGGCCCGGCGGACTGGCCTGACTTCCTGCTGCTGTCCAAGGGCATCACCGGCGGCACCTTGCCGCTGTCGGTGGTGCTGAGCACCGAGGCCGTGTTCCAGGCCTTCTGGTCCGACGACCCCACGCGCGGTTTCCTGCACTCGCATTCCTACACCGGCAACCCCCTGGCCTGCGCCGCCGCCAACGCCGTGCTCGACCGCTTCGACGCCGGCCAGGAGGCGCGCTGCGCCGAGCAGGCCCGCTGGCTCGATGAGGCCTTTGCGCCGCTGGCGCGCGATCCCCGCGTGGCGCATCCGCGCCAGCGCGGCACCCTCCTTGCCTTCGACGTGCCGGGCGCGCCAGCCGATTTCGCCGAGCGCTTCCACCTCGCGGCGCGCACGCGCGAGCTGCTCATCCGTCCCATCGGGCGCACGGTCTACCTCATGCCGCCCTACCTCATCACCCCACCGATCGCGGCCTGGCTGGCCGACTCGGTCACGGCGACGCTCAACGATGTGGTCTGAGCACCTGCGCCAGCGCCTGGACGAACTCGATGCGGGCGGCCTGCGGCGCCATCTGCGCGTCGCCGAGACGGGCACGGCGCCACGCCAGCGCGTGCGCGATGCCCAAGGCCACTCGCGCGAGTTGCTGCTGTTCTGCAGCAACGACTACCTCGGCCTGGCCGCGCACCCCGCCATCGCCGAGGCCCTGGTGGAGGGCGCTCGCCACTGGGGCGGCGGCTCGGGCGCCTCGCCCCTGGTGAGCGGTCACAGCGCGGCCCACGAGGCCGTCGCGCACTGGCTGGCGCAGGCCTTCGCCGGGCACATTCCCCAGGCCCGCGCGCTGGGTTTCTGCACCGGCTACATGGCCAACATGGGTGTGCTCACCGCGCTCGGCGACGCCGATGTCGAGTTGTTCTGCGACCAGCTCAACCACGCCTCCCTCATCGACGGCGCGCGCCTGGCCCGTGCGCGGGTGAGCGTCTACCCGCACGCCGACATCGACGCCCTGGCCGCGCGGCTGGCCGCCAGCGCCGCGCCGCGCAAGCTCATCGCCACCGACAGCGTCTTCAGCATGGACGGCGACATCGCGCCCCTGCGCGAACTGCTGGTCCTGGCCGAGGCGCACGACGCGCTGCTGATGGTCGACGACGCGCACGGCTTCGGCGTGCTGGGCGAGCAGGGTCTGGGCGCCCTGCAGCACCTGGGCCTGCGCAGCGAGCGGCTGGTGCTCGTGGGCACCCTGGGCAAGGCCGCGGGCGTGGCGGGCGCCTTCGTGGTGGCGCAGGACCGCGTCGTCGAGTTCCTGTTGCAGCGCGCGCGCCACTACATCTTCTCCACCGCCACGCCGCCCGCGCTGGAACACGCCGTGCTCGCATCCCTGCGTTTGATCCACGGCCCCGAGGGGGCGCGGCGCCGCGCCGCGCTGCGCGAGCGCATCGCGCAGTGGCGCGCCGGCGCACAGGCCCTGCTGGCGCGCCACCCCGAACTGGGCTGGCACCTGCTCGAGTCGCACACGCCGGTGCAGGCCCTCGTGGTGGGCGGTAACGCCCGGGCCATGGCCTTGTCGGCGCGGCTTGAGACCCAGGGCCTGCGCGTGGCGGGCATTCGGCCGCCCACGGTGCCGGTGGGCACCGCGCGCCTGCGCGTGACCCTGTGCGCCGAGCACAGCGCCGGAGACGTCGAGCGCCTGCTGCACGCGCTCGAACTCGCCGCCCTGTCGCTGTCCGAGGAGACCGCCTGATGCAAGGCCTCTTCGTCACCGGCACCGACACCGAGATCGGCAAGACCTGCGTGAGCGCCGGCCTGGTGCACGCGCTGCAAGCGCGGGGCTGGCGCGTGGCGCCCTTCAAGCCCCTGGCGGCCGGCCAGCGGCGCGGCGCGGACGGCGCCTGGTTCAACGAAGACGTGCGCCACCTGCACGCCGCACAGACCCTGGGCCTGAGCGAGGCCGAGATCGGCCCCTTCCAGTGGCGCGAGGCCTGCGCGCCGCACATCGCGGCCGCTCACGAAGGCCGGCCCCTGGACCGCGAGGCCGTGCTGGCGGCGGCGCGCGCGCTTGCATCGCGCGCCGACCTGCTGGTGGTCGAAGGCGTGGGCGGTTTTCGCGTGCCGCTGCTGCCGGGTTGGGACACGGCCGACCTCGCCGTCGACCTCGGCCTGCCCGTGCTGCTGGTGGTGGGCCTGCGCCTGGGCTGCCTCAACCACGCCGCGCTCACGGCCGAGGCCGTGCGCGCGCGCGGCCTGCGGCTGGCGGGCTGGGTCGCCAACACCATCGACCCGGCGTTCGCCCCCCTCGACGAGAACCTGCGCTCGCTGCAAGACCTGCTGCAGGCGCCCCGCTGGGCGTGCCTGCCGCGCCTGGCCGATCCCACGCCTGGCGCCGTCGCGCGCCACCTCACCCTGGACCACGCACCGGCGTGGGCCTCAACGCGGAGACCCTCCCATGTTTGACAAGATCCTCATCGCCAACCGCGGCGAAATCGCCTGCCGCGTCGCCGCCACCGCGCGCCGCCTGGGCGTGAAGACCGTCGCCGTCTACTCCGACGCCGACGCGCGCGCCCGCCACGTGGCGGCTTGCGACGAAGCCGTGCACATCGGCGGCTCCGCGCCCAAGGAGAGCTACCTGCAATGGGAGCGCATCATCGCGGCCGCCCAGGCCACGGGCGCGCAGGCCATTCACCCCGGCTACGGCTTCCTCAGCGAGAACGAGGCCTTCGCCGACGCCTGCGCGAAGGCCGGCTTGGTCTTCATCGGCCCGCCCTCGTCGGCCATCGAGGCCATGGGCCTGAAGGCCGAATCCAAGCGCCTGATGGAAAAGGCCGGTGTGCCCCTGGTGCCCGGTTACCACGGCACCGACCAGGACCCGGCCCTGCTGCAGCGCGAGGCCGATCGCATCGGCTACCCCGCGCTCATCAAGGCCAGCGCGGGCGGCGGCGGCAAGGGCATGCGCGTGGTCGAGAAGAGCGAGGATTTCGCCGCCGCGCTGGCGAGCTGCCAGCGCGAGGCGCGCAACAGCTTCGGCAGCGACGCGGTGCTGATCGAGAAGTACGTGCAACGCCCGCGCCACATCGAGATCCAGGTGTTCGGCGACACGCACGGCAACTGCGTCTACCTGTTCGAGCGCGACTGCTCGGTGCAGCGGCGCCACCAGAAGGTACTGGAGGAAGCGCCCGCGCCCGGCATGACGCCCGAGCTGCGCCAGCGCATGGGCGAGGCGGCGGTGGCGGCGGCCAAGGCCGTGAACTACGTGGGCGCCGGCACGGTGGAATTCATCGTCGAGCAGCCCGAGGGCTACGACCACCCCGAGGCCATGCGCTTCTACTTCATGGAGATGAACACGCGCCTGCAGGTGGAGCACCCGGTGACCGAAGCCATCACCGGCCTCGACCTGGTGGAGTGGCAGTTGCGCGTGGCCGGCGGCGAGCCGCTGCCGCTGCGGCAGGACCAGCTGCGCATGAGCGGTCACGCCATCGAGGCGCGCATCTGCGCCGAGAACCCCGACAACCAGTTCCTGCCCGCCACCGGCACGCTGCGCGTGTACCGCAAGCCGGCGCATGCCGCCTTCGAACGCACGGACGGGAACGGCCTGGCGGCCGGGGTTCGCTTCGACGATGGCGTGCGCGAGGGCGACGCCATCAGCCCCTTCTACGACTCCATGATCGCCAAGCTCATCGTGCACGGCGACACCCGCGAGCAGGCGCTGGCGCGCCTCGACGCGGCGCTGGCCGAGACGCGCATCGTGGGCCTGGCCACCAACGTGCAGTTCCTGCGGTACGTGGTGGGCAGCGAGTCCTTCGCGAAGGCGCGGCTCGACACGGCCCTGATCCCACGCGAATCGGCCGTGCTGTTCCAGCAAGACCGCGTGGGCACGCCCACGGCGGTGGCCGCCGCCGTGGCGCAGACCCTGCTGGGCGAGCGCGCGATGGAGGGCGCCGATCCCTTCTCGCGCCGCGACGGCTTCCGCTCGCACGGCCTCACCACGCGCCGCTTCGACTTCGAGCTGGCCGGCGCCACCTTGCAGGCCACGCTCACCTATGGCCGCGACGGTGCGCTCACGCTCGCGCTGGGCGACGTGCAGGGCCCGCTGGTGGTCGAGCCCCTGAACGACGGCCGCTTCGACCTGCAGTTCGCCGGCCGCCGCGACACCGTGCAGACCTGGACCACCGGCGAGACCGTGCACGTGTTCACCACGCGCGGTGCCACCAGCCTGATCGAGATCGACCTGCTGGCCCATGCGGGCGAAGGCGAGGGCGAGGGCGGCCGCCTCACCGCGCCCATGCCCGGCAAGGTGGTGTCCTTCGCCGTGAAGGCCGGCGACGCGGTGAAGAAAGGCCAGGCGCTGGCGGTGATGGAGGCCATGAAGATGGAACACACCATCGCCGCGCCGGCCGACGGCACCGTGGCCGAGCTGCTTTACGCGCCGGGCGACCAGGTGGCCGAGGGGGCGGAATTGCTCAAGCTGGCGGGCGCGAACTGACGCCCCCACGCTCCGCACTGCGTGTCGTCGCTGCCCCCCGAGGGGGCGCGAGTCGCCTTGGGGCGGCCCCGCGGCGGCGCCGCTCGTTAGCATCCCCCCCATGCACATCACCGTCTGCGTCAGCCAACAGAAGCCCGAACCCTGGCAGCAAGGCTTACAGGCCGCGTTCCCCGACGCCACCGTCAGCGTGTGGCAGCCCGGCAGCCCGCCCGCCGATTACGCCGTGGTGTGGGCGCCGCCCCAGGCCTTCTTCGACGAACAGCCCGGCTTGAAGGCCGCGTTCAACACCGGCGCCGGCGTGGACGCGCTGCTCAAGCTGCGCATCGCGCCGGCCACGCGCATCGTGCGGCTCGACGACGCCGGCATGTCGGTGCAGATGGCCGAGTTCGCCTGCCACGCGGTGATTCGCCACTTCCGCGAGCTCGACGGCTACGAGGCCGACGTGCGCGAGGGCCGCTGGAGCTACCGCAAGCCGCGCGCCCGCGCCGACTACCCGGTGGGCGTCATGGGCCTGGGCGTGCTCGGCGAGCGCGTGGCGCGCGCGCTCACGGTGTTCGACTTTCCCGTGCATGGCTGGAGCCGCTCGCCCAAGGCCATCGACGGCGTCACCTGCCACGCGGGCGAGGCGCAGTTCGACGCCTTCCTGGCGAGCTGCCGGGTGCTGATCAACCTGCTGCCGCTCACGCCCGAGACCGAGAACCTACTGAACCGACGCACCCTGAGCCTGCTCAAGCCCGGCGGCTACCTCATCAACCTCGCGCGAGGCGCGCACCTGGTCGACGATGACCTGCTCGCCCTGCTGGACAGCGGCCACCTGGCCGGCGCCACGCTCGACGTCTTCCGCACCGAACCCCTGCCCGCCGCGCATGGTTTCTGGAACCACCCGAAAATCACGGTCACGCCGCACACCTCGGCCCGCACCCTGCGCGAGGAAAGCATCGAGCAGATCGCCCGCAAGATCGCCGCCCTGGGTCGCGGCGAATCCGTCGCGGGCGAGGTCGACCGCCTGCGCGGCTATTGAAAAGGACACCCCCATGAACACGCTCCCCCATCGCGTCAAGCTCGTCGACGTCGGCCCGCGCGACGGCCTGCAGAACGAAAAGCAGCCCGTGCCCGCCGCGGTCAAGATCGAACTGGTGCACCGCCTGCAGGCCGCCGGCCTGAAGGAGATCGAGGTCACCAGCTACGTGAGCCCCAAGTGGGTGCCGCAGATGGCCGACAACCACGAGGTGATGCAGGGCATCCAGCGCCAGAGCGGCGTGCGTTACTCGGTGCTGACGCCCAACCTGAAGGGCTTCGAGGCGTCGCTGGCCGACCGGCCCGACGAGATCGTGGTCTTCGGTGCCGCCAGCGAGGCCTTCAGCCAGAAGAACATCAACTGCAGCATCGCCGAGAGCATCGAGCGCTTCGCGCCCGTGGTGGAAGCGGCCAAGGCCAAGGGCATCGCCGTGCGCGGCGCCATGAGCTGCACCGTGGGCTGCCCCTACGAGGGCGATATCCCGCCCTCGCGCGTGGAGTACCTGGCGGGCCTCATGAAGGGCATCGGCGTGGAGCACGTGGGCGTGGCCGACACCATCGGCGTGGGCACGCCGAAGAAGGTGCAGGCCGCCTTCGACGCCACGCTCAAGCACTACGGCATCGATTCCGTCTCGGGCCACTTCCACGACACCTACGGCCAGGCCGTGGGCAACACCCTGGCCGCGCTGGAGATGGGCGTGTGGCAGTTCGACGCCTCCGTGGCCGGCCTGGGTGGCTGCCCCTACGCCAAGGGCGCCACCGGCAACGTCGCCACCGAAGACGTCGTCTACCTGCTGCACGGCATGGGCATCGACACCGGCATCGACCTCGACGCGCTGATCGACGCCGGCGCCTACATCAGCGAACAGCTGGGCCGGCCCACCAACTCGCGCGTGGCGCGCGCGGTGCTGGCCAAGCGCAAGGCTTGAGCCGCGACGGTGGTCGATCTAGAATCCTTACCAATTGAGAAAAAGTAAGGATTCGGGATGTACAACGCCACCCTCACCTCCAAGGGCCAGACCACGATTCCGAAGGAAGTGCGTGAAGGCCTGGGCTTGCAGCCGCACGACCAGCTCAACTTCACGCTGATGGACGATGGCACGGTCATCATGCGGGCCAAGCGCCGCAGCCTGAAGGATCTCGCGGGCCTCGCCGGGTACAAGGGCAAGCCGATTCCGGTCGAACAGCTCAAGGTGCCGCGGGGTGGCTGAAGGCAACGAGGGTCCGGTCGGGCTCGACACCAACGTCATCGCACGCCTGGTGCTGGCCGATGACGCCGAGCAGACGCGTCGCGCGCGGCGCCTGCTGGCCAGGGCCGCGACGCGCGGGCAGCTCGTGATGATCGCGCTGGGCGTTCTGCTCGAACTCGAATGGGTGCTGCGCAGCCGCGCGGGCCTGGACAAGGCCGCGGTGCTCCGTGTGTTCAAGGGCTTGCTCGAAACACGGGATCTGCGCATCGAACACGAGGCCAGTGTGGAGCGCGCCGTGTACGCCTGGGAACAGGGCTCGGCCGATTTCGCCGATTGCCTGCATCTCGCCCGCTACCGCGACATGGGATGCGACACCATGCTCACCTTTGACCGCGCCGCTGCCCGCCTCAACGGCGCCACCACTCTATGACCCCTGTTTCCGAACTGCAAACCTCTCCCGCCATCCGCCGCGTGGCCGACTGCCTGGCCGCACTGGGTCACGCGCACGCGCCCGTCATGCTCGACGACGCCGCGCGCACCGCGCAGCAGGCGGCCGACGCGCTGGGCGTGGCGCTGGGGCAAATCGCCAAGAGCATCATCTTCCGCCGCAAGGGCGACGAGCGCGCAGTGCTGGTGATCACCTCGGGCGACCGTCGCGTGGACGAGAAGCGTGTGCAGGCCCTGGTCTGCGGCGAGGGCCACAAGCTCGGCCGCGCCGACGCCGAATTCGTGAAAGCGCAGACGGGTTTTTCCATCGGTGGCGTGTCGCCGCTGGCACACGCGAACGAACCCGTCACGCTGATCGACCGCGAGCTGTTCCGCTTCGACGTGGTCTGGGCCGCGGCGGGGCATCCGCACGCGGTGTTCCCGCTCACGCCGCAGGAACTGGAGCGCTATACCGGCGCGCCGGTGGCCGACGTTGTACAGGTCCTGGCCGAATGAACACGCCCGAACGCCCCAGCCTCAAGCGCGCCCGCATGCGCCAGCCCGGCGTGGCCGTGCCGTCCCCCTGCCTGAGCGTGTGCCGGCTCGACGAGCGCCGCAGCGTGTGCGTGGGCTGCCTGCGCACGCTGGGCGAGATCGGCGCCTGGAGCCGCATGAGCGACGAGGACAAGCTGGCCGTGTGGGCGCAGCTCGAGACGCGGGAGTTGATCGTCGAATGAGCGCCGCCCGGCCGCCCGAGGGGGCTCGCACCGCAGCGCGCCGCGCGGAGGTTTCCACATGACCGACATCGAGTTCTTCTACGACCCCATCTCCCCCTACGCGCACCTGGCCTTCGCGGCGCTGCCGCAGGCGCTGATGGGCCACAGCGTGGTGCTGCACTACCGCCCCGTGCTGTTCGCGGGTCTGCTCAAGGCGCACGGTCAGCTCGGCCCGGCCGAAATTCCCGCCAAGCGCGACTGGACTTACCGCCAGATCCAGTGGCTCGCGCACACGCATGGCATCCGGCTCGAGCTGCCCGCCACCCACCCGTTCAATCCACTGCCCCTGCTGCGCCTGGGCCTGGCCAGCGCCACCGACGAGGCGCCCGGCGAGACCAGCCGCTACGTCACCGAGCTCTTGTTCCAGCACGTGTGGCACGGCGGCGCCGACGCGGCCGACCCCGCGCGCCTGGCCGAGTTGCAGGCCCGTTTGCAGGACCACGTGGCGCAACGCGGCCGGCACTGGGTCGAGCCCGACAGCGACACCGTCAAGCAGCGCCTGCGCGCCAACACCGACGAGGCCCTGACCCTGGGCCTGTTCGGGGTGCCCGCGCTGGTGGTGGACGGGCGGATCTTCTGGGGCTTCGATGCCCTGCCCATGCTCAAGGCCTGGCTGGACGGCGATGCCTGGTTCGACAGCGGTGCCTGGGAAGCGCCGGCGCGCACGGCGGTGGGCGTGCAGCGGCGCTGAACCGACCCTCAGGCCTTCTCGAAGGCCTCGCCCAGCGCCAGCACGCGCCCGGTCTGCGCGGCCTCGTAGCCCTTGAGCGCCGCCACCCGCGCGCGAAACGCCGGTGAGCGCAGCACCGCGAGCACCGGGCGCAGGCCGGGGCGCTGCATGGCGTCGACCGGCACCGCGAAGAAGTAGCGCTCGCGCAGCAGCGGGATGAAGTGCAAGCCGAAGCGGTGCGCCGCCGTCTGCACGCCGATGCCCACGTCCGCCATGCCGCTGGCCACGTAGGCCGCCACGGCCGCGTGCGTGAACTCGGTGTTGTCGTAGCCCAGCAGCGAACGCGGCGCGATGCCCTGGCGCTGCAGCAGCAGCTCGATCAGCACGCGCGTGCCCGAGCCCTCGGGCCGGTTCACGAAGCGCAGACCGGGGCGCGCCAGGTCTTGCAGCCCCTGCAGGCCCAAGGGATTGCCGGGCGCCAGGAACAGGCCCTGCGTGCGCACCGCCAGGTGCACGAGCTGGTGCTGCTCGGGCCGCAGCCAGGCAAGGTAGCGCTGCGCGGCCGCCGCCTCGAACTCGCCCAGCGGCACGTGGAAACCCGCCAGATCGCACTCGCCGTGCGCCAGCGCCGACACGGCCTCCAGGCTGGAGCGGTAGCGCAGGTCCACCGGCACCTGGCGCGCCGCGAGCTGCTCGCGCAGCGCGGCCACCGCAAAGCCGTGGCTGGCGTGCAAGCGCGCCACCGCGGGTGGGCGCCGCTGCACGCGGCCCAACTCGTCTTCCAGTTCCGAGGCCAGCGATTCCATCAGCGGCTGCAGCCGCGCGGCGATGCGCGCATCGGCCCACACCAGCTTCTCGCCCAATGCGGTGAGCGCCGATCCGCGGCCGCGCCCCCGCACCAGCAGCGGCTCGCCGAACAGGGCCTCGGCCTGGCGCAGCAGGCCCCAGGCGTGGCGGTACGACAGCCCGGCCTCGCGTCCGGCCTGGGCGATGCTGCCCGTGCCCTGAACGGTGCTCAGCAGCTCCAGCAGGGCGGTGGCGTCCAAGGGCTTGCCGTCGGCGCGGCCCATGTGCCAGCGCGGCTGAAGGCTCACGCGCATGGGATCGGGGGCGGATGGACTGGCCACGGTGCGGTGCTGATGTGCAGGACCAAACATGTTAGAGGAGTGGTCTGCCGCCCCGGGCCGCCGGCGGGGTCGGACCCATCGTTTCCTTGTTCTGACGTGATGAATTGGTGGAGAACCGGAATCGGCCGTTTGGATACCCATCGATCGCCTTTTGGATGAACGACGGTCATGCGTTTGCGATGAAGGGATGGCGGTACGCATCGCGAGCGCTCGGTCAACACACCCGCACACGGGATGCCTACTTCATGGACGAAACCGAAGCCCGCGAACTGCTCGAACGCCTGTTGAAGGCGCTGTCCGAGGAATTGCCCGCAGACCAGCCCATTGCCCCGCTGTCGGGCGATGGTCCTTTTGTCTTCGATTTCGAGATCGAATCGCAAGCCGTGAAGCTGCTGTGCGACCCTTCGCAGAAGCCGTTCTGCCTCACCGTGTCCTGTCCGCTCGGGCCCGTGCCCGAGGACGGCGCCCAGGCCGATGCCGTGCTTCGGCAGTTGCTGCGGGCCTGCCACCTCGCGGCGGGCTCGGGCACCACGGCCGGCTACGAACCCGTTGACCGCTGCTTGCATCTGCTGCACGTGGAGCCGCTGATCACCGCGAGCGCGCGCCTGCTGGTGGCTGCGATGGCGGGGCTGGTCGGGCTGGCGCGGCAATGGCGGGGCGACAAATTCCTCGGCGCCCCGCCCGCACCCCGCGCCGACGAACTGAACGCTGGCCTGCGCGCCTGAGCGGGACGCCGCGCGCCTCTGGCGCCCATTCCATCCTCTTCCTGAACGCCAACGCCGCCCCGATCGGCAGGACCTCGCACGCCCATGCAACAGACAGAACCCATGTTTCGCATCGCCACGCACGACCCTCGCCGTCACCTGATCGACTGGCTGGCGGCCATGAACTGCGTCTGGTACCCGGTGGAACTCGACCCCGAGCTCAATCCCTCGCTGGATCCGCGCGCGCTGCTGGCCGCGCAATGCAAGGTCGGCACGCAGACGGTGCTGCTGCAGCACGACCTCGACAACCGCCCCGACCACGCGCGCGTGATCTGCGTGCTGGGGCCGCTGCCGCGGGGTGGCGTGGTGCCGATGCTGCTGCGCTTGCTGCAGGCCAATCTGATCATCGCCCTGCGCGGCAGCGGCGCCGTGCTCGGCCTGGAGGCGGGGGCCGACGCCGTGTGCCTGACGGACGAACTGTCGCTGGCCGAGGGCGCCGAAGAGGCCTTTCGAGTGCGCCTGCATCACCTGGCCAGCCAGGTCGAACGCTGGCAAGAAGGCCGGCTGTTCGCCGATGCAGGGCCATGAGTCCCCACGCCCGTCGACGCCATCGCCGCTTTGCCTCAACGCCCTTGTTCCCCTTCCCGACCTTCCCATGGCCTATCGAATCTCCACCTTCCTGCGTTCGTTCTCGTCGCCTTCGGTTGCACGGCCCGGTTCGCCCGATGACAAGTCGCGACAGAGACCCGACGGCGGTACCTCGGCGCACGAGCTGTGGGGCAGCAACATCCTGCAGTCCGTGAACACGCTGCTGGCGGGCGAGGCGTTCGATCCCGAGGCCGTGTACCACCGCTATTGGATCGGGGACTACGACGACAGGGATGCAGGCACCAGCCTGTTCGGCACATTGCAGGCGGGCGCGCTGGAAAAGGCGATTGCCCAGGTGATGAAAGTGGGGCAGCGCGAACTCAAGGCCAAGCCGTCCGACAAGAAGCACTTCATCGACCTGTTCCAGCCGCTGCTGGACGCGGCGAGCGTCGCGGTTGCGCAATCGTCCGGTGGCCACACGGCATCACCGTCCATGCCAGCGCCTCTGAGCATCAAGCGCATCGTCAACGCGCTGTACAACAACGAGCACCAGAACAACGTCGCGAAAGCGCTGGAATGGTTCGGCGGGCGCATCGGAGAAGCGCTCTGGACCGCGCTGGATCTGGTCGAGGACGCCATCATGGAGGATCCGGAACTCACCATCGGCGAAAACGACCGCAAGCGGTTGCGGGCCGACATCGCCAGCGTCCGGCAACTGGTGCTGATGGCCGAAGCCGATGCCTTGCTCGACGGTGGCGTTTCGCCGCATCCGCTCGCCCGCCCCCCGTCAAACGCGGGCACCGGGTGCTTCCAGCCGAGGCACGTGGTGCACGCGCTGCTCGATCATCCACCGGGAGCCGACGTCAGCGGCCTATGGGCCCTGTTCGGGGAGCGCCAGGGGCTGGCGCTGTTGACGGCACTCGATGAGGTCGAGCAGGCCTTGTACGACCCCGTGTTGAAGGATTTGATCGGCGATCGTGATCGCCAGAAGATCAGCGCCTGCATCGAGCAGATGCGGCAGAGCGTTCACGTGGACGAGAAAGACCTTCCCACCGCGGAGGTGCTCAGAGCAAAGACGCCGTCGTCCAGCGTGCCGCCGGAGCCATGGGACGTGATCAATCGTTTGCTCAAAGGCAAACACGTCGAGGACGACAGCACGGCCATGATCGAGCTGTTTGGCGGATGCACGGGGGACGCGCTCTGGAGCGCACTCGACGGGGTCGAAGCCGCTCTCCACGAGGATGCCCGTTCCGGGCAGCACGCCAGGGTGCCGACGGAGCAGCGCGAGGAGGTACTCGCCTGCCTTGAGTCGTTCCGGCAGCGGCTGACGCGCGAAAGTCAGGCGAGTGACGCGACCATCGACGCGCTGATCGCTGAAGTCGAGCAGATGCTCGGGTCCGCCGATGCTTCGCAGGAATCCGCGCCTCACATGGAGCCACCCGGGCCCGCGCTGGACGTGCTGGACCGTCTTATCGTGGAGATCGAAGCGCGCAAGCGGCAGCCGCGGCAGTTGGTCAGGCGCCGGCCGCTGGCGGACGTGAGGATCGACGCGTTCAGGAGGACCTTGGAGCTCGGTGGCGTGAAGGCCATGCCGCGCCTGCTCGCGCACCTGGCGCCGCAGCAGCAATGGCACGTGATGGCCACCCTGGTGGAAGACCCGGTGCTGCAAGGCCGATACCCGGATTTGCTGGCCCTGGAGGCGATGGTCTACCGGAGCTACGTCGCCCGCCAGCGCGGAGACCAACCCCTGGAACGCGTGCGCAACTGGTATCGGCTGCTGTCCACCCAGTCCCGCGTGCCGCCCGCGCCGCCTGCCGTGCCCGCGGGCTTCGAGCCCCAGGAGTGGATCCACCTGTTGTGGATCACGCTCTATCGGCGTTACCCGGAACGCTCGGGTCAGCGGGACGAACTGGGCCGCGCCCTCGACAGGTACCAGAAGGCCCTGGGCGTCAAGACGGACCGGGAACATGGCGAGGCCTTGTGGCTCGACTCGGTGTCGGCCGCATTGAAGGTGTCGGTCTGCGGACATTCGCTGCTGGAGGCCTTGCGCGAGCGCCTGGGCAAAGACTCGAACGTCGGCCTGGCGCTCACGGCCGCCCTGGCGGAATTGCGCACCTTCGATGAGAACCAGCAAGGCTTGCTCTACCGGGCTGCCGCCATCCTGATCGCCACACACAACCACAGCCTGCCTTGCATCGCCGTGCCGTACGGCAAGACCCAGGTGCCTCAGCAACTGAACATCTTCTATCCCAGGAAGCCGAAACTGAGCGATCCCCCGGCGACCTGGGACCGCTACCGGGAGCTGGTGGACAAATGGACGGTCGAGGAACCCTTGGTCGCCGGCGACCAGCGCAAGGTCCGGGAATGGTTGTCCGCCCCACCGAGCACGAAGTCCGCGCCGGATGGACAGGGCACCGTCGCGCTCACGGCAGGCGAGCAGTGCGATCGACTGCTCTGCGCGATGGAATTGCCACCCAAACGGGTGGAACTGGCGCTGCTGGTCATCGTGCAGTCCTGCAAAGACCCGGATGACCGGGAGATGTACCTCCTGGCCCGGCGCCTGCTGTCGGAGCTGCTGTATTCGGAGCGCAACTACGGCGGCCGCAACAAGCCCATGTCCGCACGCGACATCGTCTGGCGAATGCTGGGTGTGGTGGCCAATGGCCTTCGCGAAGGCGGGGCGCATGGGCTGGCCTTGTTCGGTGCGCGCGTTGCCGCCTACTACGTCGGTCCCTGGGCGGTCCCCGTGATGGGCGTGGTCAGCGGCGGTTTGTCGCTGTGGGCCTGGCATCACCTCGAGCAAGCCAAATCCCCGGACTATCGGTTGAACCCGAGCCCGCTGCTCGACAACCTGATCCGTCTGGTGCCCAGCTTGAACACGGTGGCCTTGTCGAGCCTCTTCCTGTGCACGGGCATCCTGCCGGTGACGCATGGCATCAATGTCCCCTTGGACATCGGCGAGGCGCTGTATCTCATGAACATCATGCGCCTGCTGCGACAGTTGATGCAAAGCGGGACGCAGCCCTTGGCGCGCCTCTTCCGCCTGACCGATCGGCGGGGCGCCGGTTTGTCGTCCCAGGTGGCCTTCTACGTGAACTGCGGCCGGGACGCGGCCTATCTGGTCAGCACGGTCAGCTTCCTGATTTACTTCGCGGACTACCTCAATGGGCTGGTGGCGCAATGGGGGCCGCCGGGGTCCGCGGCCGAGGTCATGCGGTATCTGGGCATGGTATCCACGTCCTCGGCGCTGAACGAAGCGGCCGATGGCATGAACCCCGACATCACTATCCTGTCGGCCAGGTTCGTGTCCTGGCTCAAGGGCGCCTTGGGGCTGGGGGAGGACGACCTCATGCTGCAGCCCGGGGTGCCCATGCAATGGGCGGATGTTCCACGCCATATGCAGGACCACATCGCCGGGCGCATCACCATGGTGGGCTTGATGGACTCTGTGCTGGCCGCCGCGGCGTTGGCCGTTCACCTGAAACAGCCCGGCCTTGCCCTCTTCTTCCGGTGGATGGCGACCTTGTTGAACGCGTTCATGGGTGCTCTGCGCGGCCGGGAGCTGACCTACATGAGAACCACCGACCCAAGGGCCTCGGCGGTGGCGGTGCACGATGGGTTCACCCCCCCCCGAAACCCCGATGGCCTGCTGGTGGCGATGGGGTACGCGGCGTCCGGGGTCCTGTCCCAGGCGCGCCAGGCGGCGCGTTGGCTGGGCCTGGTGGCGGGGTCTCATCAGATGGGGGTGGTGCTGCCGCCGCAGGCGCGAGAAGTGATGCGCGGGCGGGCCAACACGCTGGTGCAGTCGTCCCGAGGGCGCAGCGCCGCCCCCGACAGCCGGCCGGAGGAGGAGGATGCCCCGGATGCCGATGAGGAGGGTTCGCAGCAGCTCGTCGGTCTGTCGGGTGGGACCCCGGTGGAAAGGACCCCGGTTATGAAGCGAATGCCCCGGCCGGACGACGACAGCGAATACTCCGGCCCCCTGGTCGATCTGTCCGACGGGACCCCTCGATTGCAGAGGACGCCCATCGATCCGCCTCCGGACGATTTCAGTGAGCGGTGAGCTTGCGCCGCTCCCGAGCCCTGGAAAGTCCATATAGGCAGGAGAAAACATATTAAGTGCGTTTCATGGTGCTAGCCTGCCGGCACGATGAACCCGCCCCACGACACCCGCGCGCTCATCCCCATCCGCCCGCTGGACCGGCAGGCGCGTGGGGCCGTACGCCGCACCCCCAAGGGCCGCCAGGTGGCGCCCGCCGCGCGCGAGCGCGTGGCCGCGCTGTGCGCGGATCTGGCGCCGCGCGCCGACCTCCTGATCGAGCACCTGCATTGCCTCAACGACGCCGAGGGCGCGCTGCGCCGGGGGCACCTGGCCGCGCTGGCCGAGCGGCTGCGCCTGAGCCAGGTCGAGGTCTACGAGGTCGCGAGCTTCTACCACCACTTCCACGTGGTGGACGACGACGCGGCCGTGGCCACCACCACCGTGCGCGTGTGCACCAGCCTGGCTTGCGCCATGGCCGGCGGAGAGGGGCTGTTGACCCGCACCCGCGAGGCGCTCGCCAGCCGCACTGAGGTGGCGGTGGAAGAAGCGCCCTGCATCGGTCAGTGCCACCAGGCGCCCGCGGCCTGCGTGGGACAGCGGCAGTTGCCTCAGGCCACGGCCGAGTCGATTGCCGACCACGTGGCGCGCGGCGAGACCGGTGCGCGCCAATTGCCTGAGCCGCTGCCCAACGACCTGACGCAGCTGCAGCGCCTGCTGGCGGGCGAGCTCACGCCCGATGGCGTCATCGCCGAACTCAAGGCCGCCAACCTGCGCGGCCTGGGCGGCGCGGGCTTTCCCGCCTGGCGCAAGTGGGACACCGTGCGCGCGCAACCCGGCCCGCGCCATGGTGTGGTCAACATCGACGAGGGAGAGGTCGGCACGTTCAAGGATTGGCAGGTGCTCAGCACGGGCGCGTCGCAGGTGCTCGAAGGCCTGCTGATCGCCGCCGAGGTGGTGGGGCTGGACCATGTGTGGCTCTACCTGCGCGACGAGTACCACGACCTGCGGCCGAGGCTGCAGCGCGAGATCGACGCCCTGGCGCCGCGCCTGCAGGCCCTGAAGGCGCGCTTCCCGACATACCAGCCGCCGCGCATCGAGCTGCGGCGCGGCGCGGGCGCCTACATCTGCGGGGAGGAATCCGCGCTCATCGAATCCATCGAAGGCAAGCGCGGCCTGCCGCGTTTGAAGCCACCCATCGTCGCCATGAACGGCGTGTTCGGCCGCCCGACGCTGGCGCACAACCTGGAGACGCTGTGGTGGGTGCCCGCGCTGCTGGAGCAGGGCGGGGCGGCCTGGTCCGCGCTGGGCCGGCGCGGGCGCCACGGGCTGCGGCGCTTCTCGGTGTCGGGGCGCGTGAACCGGCCCGGCGTGCACCTCGCGCCAGCGGGCATCACGCTGCGCGAGCTCATCGACGAACACTGCGGCGGCATGGCCGAGGGCCACACGCTGCACGCCTATTTGCCCGGCGGCGCCTCGGGCGGCATCCTGCCGGCCGCCCTGGCCGACGTGCCGCTGGACTTCGACACGCTCGCCGAGCACGGCGCCTTCGTGGGCTCCATGGCCGTGGTGGTGATGAGCCAGCACGACAGCACGCGCGACGCCGCGCTCAACCTCATGCGCTTCTTCGAGATGGAGTCCTGCGGCCAGTGCACGCCCTGCCGCGCCGGCACGGGCCAACTGGTGCGCCTGATGCAGGCGCCGCGCTGGGACGCCGAGCGCATGGACGAACTCTCGGCCGTGATGCGCGAGGCCAGCATCTGCGGCCTGGGCCAGGCCGCGCCCAACCCGGTGGACAGCGTGCGCCGCTTCTTCCCGACGGAGGTGGGCCTGTGAACACGAACGACCTGCCGCGCGAAGCGGCGCCGATCGCCTTCACGCTCGACGGCCGCGCGGTGGAAGCCGCGCCCGGCGAGACCCTGCTGAGCGCCGCCGAACGCGCGGGCGTGGTGTTGCCGCGCCTGTGCGCCAGCGAGGGTCTGCGCCCGGCGGGCAACTGCCGCGCCTGCGTGGTCGAGATCGAGGGCGAGCGTGTGCTCGCGCCCTCGTGCTGCCGCGCGCCGACGGCGGGCATGGTGGTCAGGAGCGACACGCCGCGCGCCGTGAACGCGCGCCGCACGGTGCTTGAACTGTTGTTGGCCGACGCGCCCACGACCAATGCGCTCAAGCACGACAGCGAACTCGCGCACTGGGCACGCGCGAGCGGCGCGCGAGAGCGCCGCTTTGCCCTGCGCCAGGTGGTCGGCGACGACCACTCCCACCCGGCCATGACCGTCAACCGCGACGCCTGCATCCAGTGCACGCGTTGCATCCGCGCTTGCCGCGAGACGCAGGGCAACGACGTGCTGGGCCTGGCCTTTCGCGGCGGCCACGCGCAGATCGTGTTCGACCAGAACGACCCCATGGGATCGAGCACCTGCGTGGCCTGCGGCGAGTGCGTGCAGGCCTGCCCCACGGGCGCCATCGCGCCGGCCAACGGCGCCTTCGCCAGGCCATCGCTCAAGCAGGTGGATTCGGTCTGCCCCTTCTGCGGCGTGGGCTGCCAGTTGCGCTACCACGTCGATCAGAACGACCGCATCGCGCACGTCGAAGGCATAGCCGGCCCGGCCAACGAAGGCCGCCTGTGCGTCAAGGGCCGCTTCGGCTTCGACTACGCGCACAGCCCCGAGCGCCTCACGCGCCCCCTGATCCGCCGCGCCGACGCGCCCAAGGACCCGGCGGCCATCGAACGGCGCGACTGGAAGGAGCTGTTCCGCGAGGCCAGCTGGGACGAGGCGCTGGACGCCGCCGCCGCCGGCTTCCGCGCCGCGCTCACGGCCACCGCCGCGCGCGGCCGCGCGAGCCCGGTCGCGGGCTTCGGCTCGGCCAAGGGCACCAACGAAGAGGCCTACCTGTTCCAGAAGCTGGTGCGCACGGCCTTCGGCACCCACAACGTGGACCACTGCACCCGCCTGTGCCACGCCTCCAGCGTGGCCGCGCTCATGGAGGGCCTGGGCTCGGCCGTGGTGAGCAACCCGCTGCGCGACGTGGCGCACGCCGACCTGGTGCTGCTGATCGGCGCCAACCCCGCGCAGAACCACCCGGTGGGCGCCACCTGGATCAAGAACGCCCTGCGCGCCGGCACGCGGCTGGTGCTGGCCGACCCGCGCCGCACCGAACTCGCGCGCCACGCCTGGCGCTACCTGGGCTTTGCGCCCGGCAGCGACGTGGCGCTGCTCAACGCCATGCTGCACGTCATCGTCAGCGAGGGCCTGGGCGACCCCGCCTACATCGCCGCGCACACGCGCGACTTCGACGCGATCAAGAACCACGTGACGGCCTTCACGCCCGAGGCCATGGCGCCGGTCTGCGGCATCGACGCCGACACGATCCGCGAAGTGGCGCGCGCCTTCGCCACCGCGAAGAGCGCCATGATCCTGTGGGGCATGGGTGTGAGCCAGCACGCGCACGGCACCGAGAACGCGCGCGCGCTGATCGCGCTCTCGCTCATCACGGGCCAGATCGGCCGCCCCGGCACCGGCCTGCACCCCTTGCGCGGCCAGAACAACGTGCAAGGCGCCAGCGACGCCGGCCTCATCCCCATGGTGCTGCCCGACTACGCCCGCGTGGGCGACGTGGCCGCGCGCGAACGCGCCGAGGCGCTGTGGCACCTGGCGCCCGGCACCCTGGGCGCCGAGCCCGGCCTCACCGTGGTCGAGATCATCGACGCGGCGTACCGCGGCGACATCACCGCCATGCTGGTCCAGGGCGAGAACCCCGCCATGAGCGACCCCGACGCCGCGCACGCGCGCCAAGCGCTCGCGGGACTGAAGCACCTGGTGGTGCAGGACATCTTCCTGACCGAGACCGCTGCGCTGGCCGACGTGGTGTTGCCCGCCACCGCCTGGCCCGAGAAGACCGGCAGCGTGACCAACACCGATCGCTGCGTGCAACTGGGCCGCAAGGCCGTGGGCTCGCCCGGCGAGGCGCGCGCCGACGCCTGGATCACCGAGCAACTCGCGGTGCGTCTGGGCCTCGGTTGGGCCTACGGCATCGCGCCCGACGGCTCGGGCAGCGGCGATGGCGCGCAGGGCATCGGCGCGGTGTACGAAGAGATGCGCGCGCTCATGCCCAGCATCGCGGGCCTGCCCTGGCCGCGCCTGTGGCGCGAGGGTGCGGTGACCTACCCCGTGCGCGACGAGCAGGACCCCGGCCAACCGGTGGTCTTCACCCACGGCTTCCCCATGCCCGAGGGCCGCGCGCGCCTGGTGCCCGCCGCCTTGGTGCCACCGGCCGAGGCGCCCGATGCCGCGTACCCGCTGGTGCTCATCACCGGCCGGCAACTGGAGCACTGGCACACCGGCAGCATGACGCGCCGCAGCGTGGTGCTCGACGCGATCGAGCCGGGCCCGGTGGTGAGCCTGCACCCCGCCACGGCCGAGCGCCTGGGGCTGAGCGCGGGCGCGCTCGCGCAGGTGAGTTCGCGGCGCGGCACCATTGCCTTGCCGGTGCGCATCGACGACGGCATGCCGTCCGACACCGCCTTCGTGCCCTTCGCTTACGCGGAGGCCGCGGCCAACCTGCTCACCAACCCGGCGCTGGACCCGCTGGGCAAGATCGCCGAACTCAAGTACTGTGCGGTGGACGTGCGGCCCGCGGCCGCGCAGGCAGCCACTTCCTGATCTGCCTCAAGCCGCGGGTCGTGACCCTGGCCCATCATGGGCCATCGATCACCCACAGCAGGAGGCCCGCATGTTCAAGAAGATCCTCGTCCCCACCGACGGCTCCGATGTCGGACACCAGGCCGCCGCCACGGCGGCGCAAATGGCCCGGGAGGCGGGCGGTCAGGTCGTCGGTGTGTACGTCATCGACCCGTTCCCCTACATCGGCATCGGCGACGCCTCCGCCGTGGGCCTGCAGGCCTACCTGAGCGACGCCAAGCGCGTGGCGGGCGAAGCGCTGGAGGGCGTGGCCAGCGCCTGCCGCGCCCAGAACGTGCCCTTCGCGGGCGACACCATCGAGCGCAACCTGGTGTGGGAGGGCATCCTGGAGACCGCCAAGGCCGAGGGTTGCGACCTGATCGTGATGGGCTCGCACGGCCGCCAGGGCGTCAAGGCGCTCATCCTCGGCAGCGTCGCGCAGAAGGTGCTGACGCATGCGCACGTGCCGGTGCTGATCGTGAAGGCTTGAGGGGCAGCCGGCCCGCGGGGTCCGGCATTGCCCTCATTGCACGGACGCCTGGTTCGCGAGCCGGTCTCGCAGCTTGCGGTGGACCGCGGCGACGCGATCGGCGTTGGCCGTCAGTTGTCGCTGGTGCTTGGGCTTGTTGTGCTGCGCAGCAGGTCCGCTGCCTGCACCAATCGCAACTGCGTCAAGGTCTTTCTCATGCCGCGCGCGGCGCGATCGGCCTGGGCCTACTTCGTGTCCTGCGTCCGATCGAGCGGGGCGGTGCCGACCGGACGGCCCCCCTTGCGCCGAGTGGGCGCACCGCCTTGCGCCCTCGGTGTCGGCGGATCGCTGGGCACGTGGAGGATCTCGGAGGGGATGATCACGGCGGTGGACGGGTGGCGAGTGGCTTGGGTCCTGTGCTTGCCTGTCGGTGCCTGCAGGCCGGGGGTGTGTTTGTCGGTCCTGACCCGCAACCCCTCGCCCGACGGCGGGGTGTCGCCCGAGGGGCGGGCCTTCCCGCGCGTGCTCTTGAGCATCTCTTCGAGCATGTCGATGGCCTGTTCGTAGTCCTGGCGCCGGGGAGTCCCTTCGTCGAGTGCATCGGCCGCCGAGCGGAGAACACCGATCCGCCGTTGCCACACCCGGCGCCATTCGTCCTTGGCCTCAAGGGGGACTTTCTGGTGGAAGTACCGGATGGCCTCGCCGATGCGCTGCTTCTTTTCCGTCACCGTGAATCGCTGGTTGTCGTCCGACAGGAAGCCCATGGTGACGAGGTCGTTGCGGATCGTCTTCAAATCGAGCGGGTCATTGGCGCCGGAGTCGCCGCCCGACGAACTGGAGATCAGGGTGGTCGAGGATGAGGCGCTCGTCTCGTCCGAGTTGTCCTGCGCCTGCAGGTACAGATCCTCCAATTCGTTCAATGACGACTGCAGGGCCCGCTTGAGCTCGTCCTCGTTGAGCTCGCTGTTGGAATCCAGGATCGACGTGAAGATTTCTTGGATGTTGGCCGCCTTGACCTGGGACCAGGCGTCTTCCAGGACGTGGATGGTCTTGTTGAACGGCATGTCGGGAATTGGCGCCACCACGAATGGCTTGCCGTCGGCGTGCCCACCGGGCGCCGCGGCGGGTCCGAACACCGGCGACAGGATGTGCCAGACGATGGCTTTCGCGCGCTCGGCGACGCTCGGCTGGTGTTCCTGCGGAATGGGCTCGGCCAACAGGGTGCCGTAGTCGTCTACCACCGCTTTCAGGCGGGCCACGTTCAGCGTGAAGAGGCCGTGGCGCGAGCGGATGGATGTGCCCGCGATGTCCTGCTGACCGTCCAGCTTGAACTCCAGGCGCCAGTCGTTCTTCTTCTTGATGTTCTTCTTGTTGCTGTAAGCCAGCAGGATGCCGACCAGGTTGCTCACCAGCGTGAACAGGTTGACGGCGGCCTTCACCGCCGTGCCATGCCAGAGCAACTGGCCCGAGACCTCCATGGCCCCCGTGGTGCCGACCGACAGCAGCTTGGTGAGTGCCGGCAGGAGCGAACCCCCGAAGGGGTGGAGGGCGACGGCCTTCTGGGAGGTCTGGAACGCCCCCACCATGCTGTTGCTTTCGGCGCTGCCCTTCTTGTGGCCGAGCGCGATGGAATGGGCCTGCGCTTCTTCGAAATCCGGTGACGTGGACAGGTCGCCGCTCAGGTACATCTGGAAGCGCATCACGGCGTAACGCAGGGCGCCTTCGACGATCTTCTGGGAATGGGGCGGCAGGGTGGAGTGCGGCCCCAGCAGGGCCTTCACGTTCTTGCTCTTGGCGTGCTCGCAGTTCAACAGGTTGTTCTCGTACAGCGCCAGGATGAATTCCATGGACTCGCGGGTGTGCTCTGGCAGTTGCATCGAGACGCCCAGGTGGTGAATGAACTGCTTTCTGTGGTCCATCGACGCACATTGTTCGAAGGCCCGCGAGAGCGCACGGTAGGTGCGTGGCACGGTGACGGTCTCGCCGTTGACGGTGAGTTTGACCCGATGCGCCCGGTGCTCGTCCCGCGTGCTCGGGTCGACGGCATAGGCCAGCATGGCTTCCCGGTAGATGGCCCCGTCGTACTCGAGGGTCAAGCGGAGGTGTTCGAACTGCTGCCCGATGTTGCCTTTGGTGGCGTTCTTGAGCTTCTGTTCGCTGAGCAGGCCGTCGGTGCCGAGCAGGTGGCCGACCGAGAGGGGGGCGAACAGCTTGGCCTTGGCCACCTCCTTGGCCAGCATGTCGCCCTTCGCCAGGTGGGTGTGGGTCAACGCATAGATCTCGGGCGTGATCCACACGGTGAACAGCAGGGCGACGTCCATGACAAAGCCGAACCCCAGGGACGACGGCGCCAGGTCGAAGGCCGTCGGGGTGAGGCCTCCCTCGAGGATGCCCTTCAAGGCCATGATGTTTGGCGTGAGTGACAGCAGGGTGATGATCGCTTGCAGAAGCGCGCGCAGCGAGCGGCTGTCGCTCAGCTCTTCCTGGAAATTGAGCCCGTCAAAGCCTTCCAGGGTGAACACCTGGGCCAGAAGCTCGATGTACTGCTGGCGAAGCGAATCGGAGATGCCCGGAACCTTGGTCAGCAGTTCGTCCCGGCGGTGACCTTTGGTGAAGGGGAGGGGGGCGTCTTTCGGGTCTGGTGGGCCGCTGGGCGCCGCCTCCGCGGTCCTGCCGTCATCGACCACGACCTCGACCTCGTCCTGAGACTCAGCCTCAGTCTTGGCCCCCTTGTCTTTCTTCGAGGCGGCGGTGAGTTCGTCGCACAAGTGACCGTAGAACGCATACTGCCGCAGAACGTACGTGATGGCTTTGCGAGAGCGTGCATAGCAGGCGTTGGGCGTGTCCTTCACCGCCAGCATGGCTTGCAAGCGTTCCATGTCCCCCATGGCGTCGCGCACGGCCTTTTCCTCCGGCGTCAACGTGCCTTGCTGCGCTTGCATCTGCTCACGGTACTTGCTGGCCAGCAGCTGCATCTTGGTTTCGCACCGGCGCATGGCCGTCCTGAGCCATGACAGCTGCGCCTTCTGCACCTTGTCGTCGCCGCTTCGGATGGCCTTGATGCAGTCCGCCACCACGTCGAGGTCCCGTTGGACCGAGCGCGTGGAGCGAAATGCATGCTCTTCTTCCTTGCCCGTCGTGGGATTGACCGTCTTCCACTGGTTGGAGGGGACATTGAGGACGAAGTACGCCTGCTTCGAGTTCTGCTCGCCCACCTGCGGACTCTGGAAATGGGCGTTGTCCACCACGGATCGCAGCAAGGCACCGGCTTGCCATGGGACGTAGAGGGCCAGATCGAGGACCCACCGCAGGTACTGAAGGGGCATGTGGTAGTCGATCGAGGTCTTGGCCTTGACCACCTGGTGCAGGACCGACCACACCATCCGCGCCTTGTTGGGGTTGGTCGCCGTGCGAAAGGCGTTGATGGAGGCCTGCACGTACGCATACCCGCTCTCCACGCTCGCCACCCGTGTTTCCAGTGTCCAGCCCTTCTCGTCGGCCAGGCGGAAGAGGACCAGGGCCGCGGTGGCCAGTTCGTCGGCCGCCTTGTGCATGTCCACGATGCTGAGTTCACCGGCGTTCTTGGCCCGGTGGAACGCTTGCTGTCGAGCGATGAAATCGAGCAGGCGGTGCTTGAACTTGGGGTCGTTCTTCAGCATGTCGACCCAGAAGTTCTGTTCCTGGGCGATCGCATTCTTGTAGGCCTCGATCTGGGCGGGGGTCAGTGGGCGCCATGGCGCCGATGTGGCAAGGTCAGCGTCGTTCTTCAGTAGCTGCAGCGAGGCGGCAATGATTCCCCCGGCGGTCTTGAGGACGGGGTGTTGCGCCGTTTGGCTGGCTCCATGGGTCGATCGATTCCGGAGGTCGGCCGCGGTCGTGAACAGGCTTGGCAGGGTCGGTAGATGCGAGAGGCAGTTTTTGAGCATGGGGATCCGTGGCGTCAAGAAGGTGAGGAAGCTTTCAGGCCCTTAGGAAGACCGTGCCGCGGGTCGCCGCGGCGGTCAGCACCGGGCAGCCGGCCGGTGTCGGCCGGTCCAGGAGGCGGCGTTCGCGCCAGAGTGACGCCAGCTGAGCTCCCGAGACAATGGCGTGCACGAGCTCGTCCAGCGTGTCGCGCTCGAGGTGGATGGGTGTGCACAGCCACACCTCGCCGCTGGTGCCGTCAAGGCAGAAGCCCGCGGGCATGGCGACACTGGCCTGGAAGTTGGTGCTCAGCAGGCGCTGGAGCGCCTCGCTGGCCCTGTGCTGGGGCGCGTGGCCGAAGCGGCATTCGACGAGGGCAGCGGCGGCCTGCCGCTCGCTGATGCGGCTGTGGGTGATGCGAAACGCCTGGTCGCCCAGGTTGAATGCGATGGCCAGGTGCTCGGCCTCCATGGCCCGCTTGCGGTGGGTGCGTGGGACAAAGGTCAACAACGGCAGGACCTCGGGCAAGGCATCGAGCCAGGCCAGCAGGCGTTGTCGATAAGGGTGCGTCGGCATGGCGTCGCCGTGATACGCGGCTTCAGGCCGATGAAGCGTGTGAGGCCTGGCGCCACCCAGCGAGGTGCGCCGCGATATCGCCGAGGTCGCGCAGCAGGCCCGTACCGTCCATGTCGCCCAGGGAGCGGTGGGCGCTGAACACGAGTTCTTCACGGGACTCGTCCCACCCGAAAGCACCGGCTTGTTGCCGGCACAGCGCGAGGTTCGCGGCCAGCGCCGCCCTCCAGAGCGCGTCCTGTGGCGTGCCAGGGAGTGGCCCCAGCCGGCCCTGCAGGACGATGCGGTCACCGGTCTCGTCGTCGATGTCCGGGTGCAGGGCATCGAAGCGCATGCCGTCGACCCACAGGCTGAGCTGCAAAGCCTGATGGGCATCTGCGTGGTGGATGGGTTCCGCTTCGCCGCGCGCGCGGCACAGCTCCGCCGCGAGATCGACGAATCGATCCCGCCAGGTGGGGGATAAGGGCATATCTGCCTCCGCTGGGTGTTTCGGTAGGGGAATGGCCTTCTGACCGAGGCCTTCGCGCCGAGTGCGCGCGGATCTGTGTAGGCCGCCCACCCGCAGGTTCCGTTTTGGTGCATGACATCGGGTTGGTGCTTAGGTCCTATGGCCTTGGCCATTGGGATGACTTCTCGGGCGCCGCGCGCCACGCGACCATGCAGGCCTCGCGCGCACCGGCCCTGGGCCTTTGCGCCCATCGCTCGGTGTGTTCAAGGGAGGCGCCATGCGTCGGGATCGATTCATCAAAGTCCTGGGCGCGACCCTGGCCGGCGCGTGTTGGTCCACGTGGGCCGACAGCCCGCCGAACCGGCTCTCGCTGCTGATCCCCGCGAGCGCGGGCGGCGGCTGGGACGCCACGGGCCGCGCACTCGGCGCGGCGATGCTGCAGACCGGGCGCTACCGCGAAGTGGCCTATCAGAACAAGGGCGGCGCCGCGGGCACGCTGGGCCTGGCACAGTTCCTCGAGCAATCGGTGCGCGACCCGAACGCCTTGCTGGTCATGGGCGCGGTCATGGTCGGAGGCCTGGTGTCGAGCAAGTCGCCACTGCGGCTGCAGCAGGCCACGCCGGTAGCGCGCCTCACCAGCGAGTACAGCGTGTTCGCGGTCGCGGCGGGCTCGGCCTTCGCGTCGATGGAGGACGTGGCCGACGCGCTGCACGAATCGCCCACGCGCGTGCGCTTCGGTGGTGGCTCCAAGGGCTCGACCGAGCACATCGCGACCGCGATGTTCGCGCGCAGCGTGCACGTGGCGCCGCGCGGCTTGGTCTACCAGCCGCACGCGGGCGGTGCCGAGGCCGTGGCCACGCTGCTGCGCGGCGGCATCGACGTGGTCGGCAGTGGCTACGGCGAGCTTGCGCCCGAACTCGCGAGCGGCAGGCTGCGCCTGCTGGGCATCAGCTCGCAGCGCCGCGTGCCCATGCTGCCCATGCTGCCCACGCTCAAGGAGCAGGGCTTCGACGTGATCATCGGCAACTGGCGCGGCGTGTATGGCGCGCCGGGCATCTCACCCGCTCAGCGCGACGCCCTGATCGCAGCAGTGGGAGAGGCGGTCAAGCAGCCCGCCTGGCGCCAGGCCATCGAACGCCACGGCTGGACGTCCTCGTTCACCACGGGGAAGGACTTCGGCGCCTTCGTCGAGTTCGAGTTTGCGGCGATGAGCGCGATCATGTACCTCTCGGGCATGTTGTAGCCCGCGGCCCCAGGGGCCTTCAGGCGGTCGGGCGCGTGACGGTGCCAAGCCGCGTCAGCTCTGGCGCGTCGCCTATTTGTCTCCTTTTGTAAGGGCGCGCGACTCTGTGCGGATGCTCCCCCGGGGCACCAGTGTGGAAATGACGCAGGGCGCGGCAGCGGACACGGACGGTCCCTAGAATCTTCCGCTTCCCGCTCAGGAGCCCCCCGCATGTCCGACGATCACCGCCCCGACCACGCCCACCAGGCCGAACCCGACGAACGGGCGGCCGACGACGGGGCCGCCGAGGGCCTGATCCGCATCCGCGGGGCGCGGCAGCACAACCTCAAGGGCCTGGACCTGGACATCCGCACCGGTGAGCTGACGGTGGTGACCGGGCCCAGCGGCTCGGGTAAGTCCAGCCTGGTGTTCGACACCCTGTTCGCCGAGGGGCAGCGGCGCTATGTCGAGACCTTCAGCGCCTACGCGCGCCAGTTCCTGGACCGCATGGACAAGCCGGCCGTGGACCGCGTGGAGGGCGTGCCGCCCGCGATCGCCATCGACCAGACCAACCCGGTGCGGTCCTCGCGCTCCACCGTGGGCACCATGACGGAGCTCAACGACCACCTGAAGCTGCTGTTCGCGCGCGGCGCCGAGCTGTTCGACCGCGAGACCGCGCTGCCGGTGCGGCACGACTCGCCCGAGACCATCGCGGCCGAGTTGCGGCGGCGGGCGGCCGAACGGGACGATCCCCGACTGGTGCTGACCTTCCCGGTGGAATTGCCCGCCAACACCACGCCCGAGGAGATCGAGCAGTGGCTCTCGGCCAGTGGCTACACCCGCGTGCAGGCCGAGCGCACCGTGCAGCGCGAGGTGAAGGACGAGGCGCCCGCCAAGGGCAAGAAGGCCAAGCCTGCGATCGAGGCCGTGAAACTGCTCGACGTGGTGGCCGACCGCTTCCGCATCGCCGGGGCCGAGCCGGCGCGCGTGATGGAGGCCATCGAGACCGGTCTCAAGCGCGGTGGTGGCCGGCTCACGGTGTACGCGCTGAAGGACGAGGGCGAGGCGGAGATCTGGAAATTCTCCACCGGGCTGCACTGCCCCGAGAGCGACATCCGCTACACCGAGCCCACGCCCTCGATGTTCTCGTTCAACTCGCCCGTGGGCGCCTGCGACACCTGCCGCGGTTTCGGCCGCGTGATCGGCGTGGACTACGGCCTCGTGATTCCGAACGAAAAGCTCACGCTGCGCAACGGCGCCATCAAGGTGTTCCAGACGCCCGCGTGGAAGGAGTGCCAGGACGACCTGATGCGCCACGCCGAGGCGGCGGGCATTCCGCGCGACACGCCCTGGGCCAAGCTCACGCCCGAGCAGCAGGCCTGGGTGAAGAACGGCTCGCCGCAGTGGAATGGCAAGTGGAACCAGCACTGGTACGGCGTGGGCCGCTTCTTCGAGTACCTGGAGAGCAAGGCCTACAAGATGCACATCCGCGTGCTCTTGTCCAAGTACCGCAGCTACACCGAATGCCCCGTGTGCCGGGGCGCGCGCCTCAAGACGGACAGCCTGCTGTGGCGTGTGGGCACCCGCGCGCAGGCCGACGCGGTGCTGGAGCCCGCGAAGCGCTACCTGCCCGCTGGCGTGGCCTGGTCGCGCGCGCAACTGGAGGCGTTGCCCGGCCTGTGCCTGCACGACCTGATGCTCATGCCGCTGACGGACCTGCGGCGCTTCTTCGACTCCATCGCGCCCGCGCAGGCGGGCAGCTCCGGCGAGCAGCAGGCGCTCAAGCTGCTGCTGGAAGAAATCAACACCCGCATCCGCTACCTCTGCGAGGTCGGCATCGGCTACCTCACGCTGGACCGCCAGAGCCGCACGCTCAGCGGCGGCGAGGTGCAGCGCATCAACCTCACCACCGCGCTGGGCACCTCGCTGGTGAACACCCTGTTCGTGCTCGACGAGCCCAGCATCGGCCTGCACCCGCGCGACATGGCGCGCATCGTGGACGCGATGAAGCGCCTGCGCGACGCCGGCAACACCCTGGTGGTGGTGGAGCACGACCCGGCCGTGATGCTCGCGGCCGACCGCCTCATCGACATGGGCCCGGGCCCCGGCGAGCGCGGCGGCAGCATCGTGTTCGACGGCACGCCCGAGCAGATCCGCGCGGCCGACACGCTCACCGGCGCCTACCTCGGCGCGCGCAAGACCATCGGCATGGGCTTCAAGCGGGCAGTGACGGACAGCACGCCGCGCCTCATCCTCGAAGGCGCGAGCGAGCACAACCTGAAGAACGTGTCGGTGGAGTTCCCGCTGCAGCGCCTGGTGGTGGTGACGGGTGTCTCGGGCTCGGGCAAGTCCACGCTGATCCAGGACGTGCTGGCGCCCGCGCTGATGCGCCACTTCGGCCAGAGCACCGAATCGCCCGGCGCTCACGACCGCCTGCTCGGCGCCGAGCAACTGGCCGACGTGGTCTTCGTCGACCAGTCGCCCATCGGCAAGACGGCGCGCTCCAACCCGGTGAGCTACGTGGGCGCCTGGGACGCCATTCGCGCCCTGTTCGCCGACGCGCCGCTGTCGCGCCAGCGCAGCTACACGCCGGCCAAGTTCAGCTTCAACAGCGGCGACGGGCGCTGTCCCACCTGCGGCGGCTCCGGCTTCGAGCACGTGGAGATGCAGTTCCTCTCCGACGTCTACCTGCGCTGCCCCGACTGCGACGGCAAGCGCTACCGGCCCGAGATCTTGGAGGTGAAGATCGACCGCGGGCAGCGCATGCTCAACGTGGCCGACGTGCTCGACCTCACGGTCAACGAAGCCGCGCACCTGTTCGCGAACGACCGCGAGGTCATTCGTGCGCTGCAGCCCATCGTGGACGTGGGCCTGGAGTACGTGAAGCTCGGCCAGCCCGTGCCCACGCTGTCGGGCGGCGAGGCGCAGCGCTTGAAGCTCGCGGGCTTCCTCGCCGAAGCGGCCAGGTCCGCGAGCGCCAGCCGCCAATCGGTGGCGCGCAAGGGCACGCTCTTCCTGTTCGACGAGCCCACCACCGGCCTGCACTTCGACGACATCGCCAAGCTCATGCGCTCGCTGCGCAAGCTGCTGGACGCGGGGCACTCGCTGGTGGTGATCGAGCACAACCTCGACGTGATCCGCGCGGCCGACTGGCTCATCGACCTGGGCCCCGAAGGCGGCGCGGGCGGCGGCACGGTGGTGGCCGAAGGCCCGCCGGAGCAGGTGCGCGAACACCCCAGCAGCCACACCGCGCTGGCCCTGCGCGAGTACGCGATGGCCATGGACCAGGTGCACGCGGTCAACGAGCGGCCGGCCGTGTCGTACGGTGCGCGCGCGGCCAAGCGGCGCGGCCCGCACGACGAGGCCATCCGCATCGTCAACGCCAAGGAGCACAACCTCAAGCAGCTCAGCGTGAACATCCCGCGCGGCAAGTTCAACGTCATCTCGGGCGTCAGCGGCTCGGGCAAGAGCACGCTGGCCTTCGACATCCTGTTCAACGAAGGCCAGCGCCGCTACCTGGAAAGCCTCAACGCCTACGCGCGCAGCATCGTGCAGCCCGCGGGCCGGCCCGAGGTGGACGCGGTCTACGGCATTCCGCCCACGGTGGCCATCGAGCAGCGACTCTCGCGCGGCGGGCGCAAGAGCACGGTGGGCACCACCACCGAGGTCTGGCACTTCCTGCGCCTGCTCTACGTGAAGCTGGGCACGCAGCACTGCGTGCACGACGGCGCGGCCGTGAAACCCCAGAGCCCCGACAGCATCGCCGCCGCCATCCTGCGCAAGCACGCGGGGCGGCACGTGGGCCTGCTCGCGCCGCTGGTGGTCAACCGCAAGGGCGTGTACACCGAACTGGCCGACTGGGCGCGCCCGCGCGGCCACAGCCACCTGCGCGTGGACGGCGAGTTCCTGCCCACCACGGGCTTTCCGCGCATCGATCGCTTCAAGGAACACACCATTGAACTGCCGGTGGCCGACTTCGTGGTCGACCCCGCCAACGAGGGCCACCTGCGCAGCGAACTGGCGAAGGCGCTGGAGCACGGCAAGGGCATCCTGCACCTGTTGCACCCGCTGGACGGGTTGAAGGACGCCATCGCCGATGGCCGCTCCACGCGCGAGATCGGCGCGGTGGAGGTGTTCAGCACCGCGCGCGCCTGCCCGGTGTGCAGCACCAGCTACCCCGAGCTGGACCCGCGCCTGTTCTCCTACAACAGCAAGCACGGCTGGTGCCCCGACTGCGTGGGCACGGGCACCCAGCTCTCGCGCGAGCAGCGCAAGGCGCTGGACGATTCGGTGCGTGACGCGGACGAGAAAGGCCGCGAGCAGAGCTTCGCCGAGCCCGAGGTGGAGGGCGTGGGCAATGAGGTCTGCCCCACGTGTGAAGGCACGCGCCTGAACGCGCAGGCGCGTGCGGTGCGGTTTGGCGGGGTGGCCATCACCGACATCGCGCGCTTGTCCGTCAGTGAGGTGCGGCGCTGGGTGCGTGAACTCATGGATGGCAGTGGTTTGTCCGGCCGCGAGGCCGACATCGCGCGCGACCTGCTGCCCGAGATCGAAAGCCGCCTGGCCTTTCTGGAGCAGGTGGGCCTGAACTACCTCACGCTCGACCGGGGCGCGCCCACGCTCAGCGGCGGCGAGGCGCAGCGCATCCGCCTCGCGGCGCAACTGGGCAGCCACCTGCAGGGCGTGTGCTACGTGCTCGACGAGCCCACCATCGGCCTGCACCCGCGCGACAACCAGATCCTGCTCGACGCCCTGCACCAGCTCGGCGCGCAGGGCAACACCCTGGTGGTGGTGGAGCACGACGAGGACACCATCCGCCGCGCCGACCACGTGATCGACATCGGCCCCAGTGCCGGCAAGCGCGGCGGGCGCGTGGTGGCGCAGGGCACGGTGGCGGACCTGTCGGCCAACGCCGAATCGGTGACCGGGCGCTACCTGCTGCACGCCATGAAGCACCCGCTGCAGACGCGCCGCGCCGTGCGGGCCGACGAGCCCGAACTCGACCTGCGCGGTGCGGCCCTGCACAACCTGCAGAAACTGGACGTGAAGATCCCCCTCAAGCGGCTGGTGGTGGTCACCGGCGTGAGCGGCTCGGGCAAGAGCACGCTGGCCCGCGACGTGCTGCTGACCAACGTGGCCGAGGCGGTCTCCATGCGCGGCACCGCCGCCGGCAAGAAGGCCTGGGACAAGGGCGAGCGGCCCGCCTGGTCGGGCTGCGAGCGGCTGATCGGCAGCGAGGTGGTGGACCGCGTGCTCGAAGTCGACCAGACACCCATCGGCAAGACGCCGCGCTCCTGCCCCGCCACCTACATCGGCTTCTGGGACACGGTGCGCAAGCTCTTCGCCGACACGCTGGAGGCCAAGGCGCGCGGCTACGGTCCGGGCCGCTTCAGCTTCAACACCGGCGAAGGCCGTTGCCCGAGCTGCGAAGGCCAGGGCGTGCGCACCATCGAGATGAGCTTCCTGCCCGACGTGAAGGTGCCCTGCGAAACCTGCCACGGCGCGCGCTTCAACCCCGAGACGCTGGCCGTGACCTGGAAGGGCAAGAGCATCGGCGACGTGTTGCAGATGGAGGTGGACGAGGCGGTGGACTTCTTCGCGTCCATGCCCGCCATCAGCCACCCGCTGCAATTGCTCAAGGACGTGGGGCTGGGCTACCTCACGCTGGGTCAGCCCTCGCCCACCTTGAGCGGCGGCGAGGCGCAGCGCATCAAGCTCGTCACCGAGCTGAGCAAGGTGCGCGACGAGGTGGGCCGGCGCGGACAGAAGGCGCCGCACACCTTGTATGTGCTGGACGAGCCCACGGTGGGCCTGCACATGGCCGACGTGGAAAAGCTCATCCGCGTGCTGCACCGCCTGGTGGACGGCGGCCACAGCGTGGTGGTGATCGAGCACGACCTGGACGTGATGGCCGAAGCCGACTGGATCATCGACCTGGGGCCCGAGGGCGGATCGGGCGGTGGCCGCGTGGTGGCCGCAGCGGCGCCCGAGGCGGTGGTGGCGGCGGACACGCACACGGGGCGCGTGCTGGCGCCTGTGCTGGCGCGGCAGTGAGGCGGCGGCGGTGCGCGCGGGCCAGGTGATCCACATCGAGCCCGTCGCGCCGGCCAAGCCCGCATTGGGCGCGCCGTGCAACGGATGCGGCGTGTGTTGTCTGGCCGAGCCGTGCCCGCTGGGGCGCGTGATCTCGCGCAAGCGCGTGGGCGCGTGTGACGCCTTGCGCTGGGATGCGGCCTTGAGGGTCTACCGATGTGGCGCGATCACCGACGCGGCGGGTGTGCTCGGCGCGCGCTGGGCGTTTGCGGCGCCGTTGCTGCGCCGGCTGGCGCGGCGCTGGATCGCGGCCGGTGCCGGTTGCGATGCCGACCTCGATGTGGCGCCTCCGCGCGCATGATGCTTCGCCGCGTGTGCCTCCTCACCCGCGCGGTAAGGGCAGGGCGGTCTTGTAGCGCACCTGCTTCAGCGCAAAGCCCGATCGGATCTTCTCCACCTCGGGCAAGGGCGAGAGCCGGTCGAGGATGAAGCGCTCCAGCGCGCCGATGTCGGGCACCACCACACGCAGCAGGTAGTCGGAGTCGCCCGTCATCAGGTAGCACTCCATCACCTCGTCGAGGTCGGCGATGCGCTGCTCGAAGCGCGCCAGCGCCTCCTTGCTTTGCGTGGTGAGGCTGATGTTGATGAACACGTTGAGCCCCAGGCCCAGGCGGGCGGCGTCGGCCAGGGCCACGTACTGCCGGATCACGCCCGATTGTTCGAGCGCCTTCACGCGCGCCAGGCAGGGCGAGGGCGACAGCCCCACGCGCTGGGCCAGGGCCACGTTGGACAGGGAGCCGTCGTGCTGCAGCTCGTGGAGGATCCGGCGGTCGATGGCGTCCATGGTCATTTGTGCTGTTGACTTCTTGATTTGCAGAATTATCTGCCTCACATCGGGCAAATGCCGGCCATTTCAGCAGCACATGCCGGTCGCTCACGTCTAGAGTGCGCCGCCATGAACCCGCACGACCTCATCGCCTCCGACCCCGACCCGCAGGAAACCGCCGAGTGGCACGAGGCCTTCCTGTCGCTGCTGCGCACCGAAGGCCCCACGCGCGCCCGGCAGATGCTCGATGGCCTGGTGGCGCTGGCGGGGCAGCACCGCGTGGGTTGGCGGCCGAGCCTGAACACGCCCTACGTGAACACCATCGCGGCCGAGCAGCAGCCGCCGTTCCCGGGCGATCTCGCCATCGAGGAACGCCTGGCTTCGCTGATGCGCTGGAACGCGCTGGCGATGGTGGCGCGCGCCAACCAGGCCTACGGCGAACTGGGCGGCCACATCGCCAGCTACGCCAGCGCGGCCGATCTGTTCGAGACCGGTTTCAACCACTTCTTTCGCGCGCGCAGCGCCACGCACGGCGGCGACCTGGTGTTCTTCCAGCCACACAGCGCGCCCGGCGTGTACGCGCGCGCCTTCCTGGAAGGGCGCCTGAGCGAAGACGACCTGCGCCACTACCGGCAGGAGATCGTCGCGCCCGCCCACGGCGCGCGTGGGCTGTCCAGCTATCCGCACCCCTGGCTCATGCCGGACTTCTGGCAGTTCCCCACGGGCTCCATGGGCATCGGGCCGATCAGTTCGATCTACCACGCGCGCTTCATGCGCTACCTGTCGCACCGCGGCCTGCTGGACACCGGCGGCCGCACCGTGTGGGGCGTGTTCGGCGACGGCGAGATGGACGAGCCCGAGAGCATGAGCGCGCTCACGCTGGCGGCGCGCGAGAAGCTCGACAACCTGGTGTGGGTGGTCAACTGCAACCTGCAGCGGCTGGACGGCCCGGTGCGCGGCAATGACCGCATCATCGACGAGCTGGAGCGCCTGTTCGCGGGCGCGGGCTGGAACGTGATCAAGCTGCTGTGGGGCAGCGACTGGGACGGCCTGTTCGCCAGCGACCCGGGCGGCGCGCTCGCGCGGGCGCTGGGCGACACGGTGGACGGCCAGATGCAGACCTTCGCCGCCAAGGACGGCCGTTTCAACCGCGAGAACTTCTTCGGTCAGAACCCCGCGCTCGCCGCGCTGGTGCAGGGCCTGAGCGACGAGCAGATCGACCGCCTCAAGCGCGGCGGGCACGACCTGGTGAAGATCCACGCCGCCTACGCCGCCGCCGTGGCGCACCGGGGGCAGCCCACGGTGATCCTGGCGCACACCAAGAAGGGATACGGCATGGGATCGGCCGGGCAGGGCCGCATGACCACGCACAGCCAGAAGAAGCTCGACGCGGAGGACCTGCTGGCCTTTCGCGACCGCTTCGCGCTGCCGCTGAGCGACGAGCAGGCCACGGGCCTGGCCTTCTACAAGCCCGCCGAGGACAGCGCCGAGCTGCGCTACCTGCGCGAGAAGCGCGCGGCCCTGGGTGGTTCGATGCCGCGCCGAGAGACGGCGTGTGCCGTGGTGCCCGTGCCCGAGGTGAATGCCTATGCCGGCTTTGCCCTGAACGCCGCCGGCAAGGAGATGAGCACCACCATGGCCTTCGTGCGCCTGCTGGGCAACCTGCTCAAGGACGGTGCGCTGGGCCCGCGCCTCGTGCCCATCGTGGCCGATGAGGCGCGCACCTTCGGCATGGCCAACCTGTTCAAGCAGGTCGGCATCTACAGCAGCGTGGGCCAACGCTACGCGCCCGAAGACATCGGCTCGGTGCTGAGCTACCGCGAGGCCCTGGACGGGCAGATCCTGGAGGAGGGCATCAGCGAGGCCGGCGCCATTGCGAGCTGGACCGCCGCGGCCACCAGCTACAGCGTGCACGGCCTGGCGATGCTGCCCTTCTACATCTACTACTCCATGTTCGGCTTCCAGCGCGTGGGCGACGCCATCTGGGCCGCGGCCGACCAGAGCGCGCGGGGCTTCCTGCTGGGCGCTACCTCAGGCCGTACCACGCTGGGCGGCGAAGGCCTGCAGCACCAGGACGGCAGCAGCCACCTGGTGGCCGCGACCATTCCCAACTGCAAGGCGTATGACCCGGCCTTCGCGGGCGAGCTCGCGCTCATCGTCGATGCCGGCATGCGCGAGATGCTGGTGGAGCAGCGCGACGTTTTTTACTACGTCACCCTGATGAACGAGAACTACGCGCAGCCCGATCTGCCGGGCGCGGCGCGTGAGGGTGTGCTCAAGGGGGGGTACGTCGTCGGCCGCTTCGGGCCGGCGGATGGCGCGCCGATCACGCTGCTGGGCTCGGGTGCCATCCTCACCGAGGTGCTGCGCGCGGCCGACGCGCTGGCGCGGGAAGGGCACCGCGTGCACGTCTGCAGCATCACGAGCTGGAGCGAACTGGCGCGCGAGGCGCAGGCCGCCGATGCCGAAGGCCGCGCGCCGTGGTTGCACGCGATGCTGGCCGAGACCGCCGGCCCCGTGCTGGCCGCCAGCGACTACGTGCGCGCCGTGCCCGAAGCGCTGCGGGCCTGGCTGCCACCGGGCCGCGCGTACCGCACGCTGGGCACCGACGGCTTCGGCCGCAGCGACACGCGCGCCGCGTTGCGCGCGTTCTTCCAGGTGGACGCGGCGAGCATCGCCGATGCGGCGCAGGCTTACTTCCTGGGCGGGAAGTAGTCAGGCGGGAGATCGACCTCCAGCCGGATTTCAGTCATCGGGTCCCAGGGTTTGCCGATGGGTGCAGACTCTTTCAGGTACGACCTGGCCACCGCCAACTGCAGCTTTTCGTTGTCGGTGAGCGACTCCTTCGTCGCAAGCCTGCGCACCGTGTCGATGCTCAGTTGGCGAATGGCCGGGCTCGCGATGTAACCGCTCATCGCCTTGTCGACGTTCACGCTCGAATCGGGCACCGCAGGTTTTTCGGCTGGGCGGCGGCGTGGCAGCTTTCTTTTCCCTTGAGGTCGCTGCGTGGAGGTGGTGGCGTCCTCTTTGAAGCTCGGGAGCTCCAGCGTATGCGCTTCCAGCTCGATCCCCTCGTTCTCGGACGGCAAGGGGCTGCGGAACGTCTCCAGCGTGGCTTTGCGGCTTTCATGGCGCGCGTCGCGCGTTGGCGTGTTCTGCAGTGCGCGTTCGCGGTTCTGGGCTTTGCGGGCCTCGTCCAGCGCGATCAGCTTCTGACGGAATGCCTTGGTGTCGTCGACCGTGCGCTGCTCGCCGTGCTTGGGTTGCGTGTCGTGGATGTGCCGGGCGAGTTCGTCGGAGGCTTTCACCACGGAGTCGGTGTTGTTGGTGTCTCCGCTGATGGCATCACACATGTCTCTGAAGAAGTCATGAGCGATGTTCCGGTCCTTGCCGGTGACGCTGGCCTTATAGGCGCTGGGGGCCTGATGCTTGTCGATGAGCTTGGATGACAGGAACAGAAACCCGTTGCCGTCTTCTTTCACGCGGAGTGGACCATCGCTCGGTGTCTTGCTGTTCTGCTCCACGGCTGCCCGTACCTTGCCCACGTCGTCGAGTGAGGGAGCGTTCAGGTTCTGCACAGCCAGGTACTTGGCGTTGGGGGAGTTCTTGATCATGGGGTTCGATGCACGGAGGGTTGAGCGGACGCGCGATCACGCCCGCCTGAGTCGCTGTCCCCATGACGCGGTTCCTGCATCGGCCCATTGGCCGGAGGCGCACGTCGCCCGGCTTTCTCACCGCGCCAGCAGCACCGCCACGCCCACCACCAGCACCGCCACTACCACGATCAGTACCCGGGTGCGCACGCGCAGCAGTTGCACGGCTTCCACCAGCCGCGCGTTCTGCTCGGCCAGTTCGCTCAGGGTCTGCGCCATCTGCTGCTGCGCGGCGGCCTGCTGGTCGATGAGCTGGCGCGCCTCGACGAGGCGGTTGCGCAGTTCGCCCAGGCTGGGTGGTTCGGCCGAGAGATCCATGGGCGGGCTCGGGGGCACCTGCACAGTCGGGGCCTTCTGTTTGTCGAGCAGCTTGCGTGCGGCGTTGAGCACCTTGGGCGCGTGTTCGATCACGTCGCCCCAGGGAATGATCTTCAGCGCGGCGATCCAGGGGATGGCCATGGTCAGGTCCTCGTTGCGGGTGGGAGCGAGGGGCGGGCCTCAGGGTTCCCGCCGCCGCAGCAACCATACCCCCACGGCCGCCACGCCCACCAGGAGCGCCGGAAAGCCCAGCGCAGGCGACCACTGCAGCGCCGCCGCGCCCAGCGCGGGCGCCAGCACGCCGCCCAGGGTGTAGCTCATCACCAGCACGGCGGTGCTGTTCACCAGGGTGATGCCCTGCTCGCGCGAGCCGATGTCGATCATCGCCAGCGTGTAGAGGCAGCCGCCCGCGCCGCCCCAGACGAAGGCCACGGGCGCCGCCAGCCAGGGCGTGCCCGCGACGAAGGGGATCAGCAGCGTGCCGAGCAGCGTGACCCAGGCGCAGCCGCGCATGAGCGTGAGCCGGGCGGCGCGGGCATCGCCCCAGCGCTGGCGCGGGTGGTGGGCCATGCGGTCGGCCAGCACGCCGGCGGGCAGCATCATGAGCGCGCTGCCCAGGCCGCTGGCCGACACCAGCAGTGCCGCCACCACCGCACCCAGGCCCAGCGCCAGGCCGTAGAGCGGCAGGATGGCGGTGAGCCCGCTTTCGAAGAAGCCGCCCACGAAGCCCACCGTCATGATCAGCGGGTGCGCGGCCAGCGCGTGCCACACGCCGCCCAGGCCCACGCGCGCCTCGTTTGCGTCGGCGGCGGGCGGCACACGCGGGATCAGCAGACTCCAGCCCAGGCCGATGGCCATGCAGCCGAAGGCGAGCCAGATGGCGGCGTCGCTCTGCGGCCCCACCCAGGCCAGCAGCAGCGGGCCCACCACGAAGGTGACGCCCACCAGGGTTTCGAACAGGCCCACGTAGCGCCCGCGCTGCGCGGGTGGCGCGAACTCGGCCACGATCGCCTCGGCCAGCACCCAGCGCAGGCCCGAGGCCATGCCGGCGACGAGCTTGAGCCCGAACCACAGCGACAGCCAGGACGAGAGCGCGAAGCCCATGGTGGCCAGTGTGGGGATGAGCGCCGACAGCCACAGCGTGGGCCGCCGGCCCAGTGCGCGCGTGACGGCCGAGGCGAAGGGCACCATCAGGAAGATGCCGAACCAGCCGCTGGCCGCGAACACGCCGGCCAGCGCGGTGGACTCGCCGCCGTCCTTCAGGCGCAGCAGCAGCAGGGGCGTGAGCATGAAGTAGCCCACGAGCTCGAAGAAGGTGGCGCCGAAGATGGCGACCAGGCCCAGGCGGGCGTGGGCGGGCGGCGCCACCGCTGCGCCGCTGGCGGGCAATGGGTGTTCGCTCATGCGTTGGTGCGCGCCGCAAGCACCGCCTCGACCACGTCGGCGAAGCCCTGGCCGCGCTCGCGCGGCGCCACGTAGCGCGGGTGGTGCGCCAGCTGATTCCAGAAGCGCGCGATGTTGGCCACGCCCACGCTGTGCGGAAAGCGCGCGAACATGGCGGCGTCGTTGGTGGAGTCGCCCACGTAGACCCAGCGGTCGATCTCGGCGTCGAGGTCGCGACCGAGACGCTCGCGCACGATCCAGCGCGCGCCGCTGAGCTTGTCGTGCGCGCCGATCCAGCCGTTGATGTGGATGGAGCTCACGGTGGCGGTGAGGCCCTCGTCGCGCAGGATGTCCACGATCCGCGCGACGTCGGCCTCGCTCAGGTGCGCGTGTTCGCTGTGGTCGATGGCGATATCGGTCTCGCGGCCGGCGCTGTCGGTGGCCAGGCGCGCGTGCGGCAGTTCGCGCAGCGCGCGCGCGGCGGCGGCTTGCAGGCGGGTGAAGTTGGCCGCCCGCGTGGTCGCGTCCTGGGCGTAGGCCTTGCGCAGTTGGCCGCCTTCGTTCCACAGCGCCACCGCGCCGTTCTCGGCCACGATCGCGTCGATCGGCCAGGCCAGGGCGAAGGGCTCGCTCCAGCCCGCGGGCCGGCCGGTGACGGCGAACACCGGCAGGCCGGCCGCGCGCAGGCGGCGCAGCGCGGCCCCGGCCTCGGGCGCGATCGCGCCGTCGGCCGTGAGGGTGTCGTCGATGTCGGTGAGCACGCCGTGGATGCGCGCGCGTTCGGGCAAGGGCCAGTCGGCCAGGGGCGTGGGTTGCATGGCGGGGCGGCAGTTTCTCACAGGGGTGGCACACCCGTCGGATACCCCCGGGGCGATGTCCCCATGCGGCCCTGGGGCCGGGTAGAATCCGCGCCCATCCGAGGAGCGTTGCAGCGCCCCACCCGCCCACAGCGGGCCGCGGGCGTGAGGCTCGGACCCTTCAACCGGCAACGACGCTCATCCACTGCACGTGCGATGGGTTCCTTCATCTCCCTTTCCCGTGCGGTGGCTTTCAACGTTTTGGAGCGCCACATGAATGCACGAATCAACCCGACCACCGACTGCGTGATCACCGACATCGGCCTGGCCGAGTGGGGCCGCAAGGAAATCCGCATCGCCGAGACCGAGATGCCCGGCCTGATGGCCATCCGCGAGGAGTACGCGGCCAAGCAGCCCCTGAAGGGCGCCCGCATCACCGGCTCGCTGCACATGACCATTCAGACCGCGGTGCTCATCGAGACGCTGCAGGCGCTGGGCGCGCAGGTGCGCTGGGCCTCGTGCAACATCTTCTCCACCCAGGACCACGCGGCCGCCGCCATCGCCGCCGCCGGCACGCCGGTGTTCGCCGTCAAGGGCGAGACGCTGGTGGACTACTGGGACTACACGCACCGCATCTTCGACTTCGGCCCCAAGGGCGCGGAAGGCGAAGGCCCCAACATGATCCTGGACGACGGCGGCGACGCCACGCTGCTGATGCACCTGGGCAAGCAGGCCGAGAAGGACCCGTCGGTGCTGGCCAAGCCGGGCAGCGAGGAAGAGCGCATCCTGTTCGCGGCCATCAAGGCCAAGCTGGCCGAAGACAGCACCTGGTACAGCCGCAAGAGCGCCCAGATCATCGGCGTGACCGAAGAGACCACCACGGGCGTGCACCGCCTGAAGGAAATGTCGGTCAAGGGCACGCTGATGTTCCGCGCCATCAACGTGAACGACTCGGTCACCAAGTCCAAGTTCGACAACCTCTATGGCTGCCGCGAATCGCTGGTGGACGGCATCAAGCGCGCCACCGACGTGATGATCGCCGGCAAGGTGGCCGTGGTGGCCGGTTATGGCGACGTGGGCAAGGGCTCGGCCCAGGCGCTGCGTGCGCTGTCGGCCCAGGTGTGGGTGACCGAGATCGACCCCATCAACGCCCTGCAGGCCGCGATGGAAGGCTACCGCGTCGTCACCATGGAGTACGCCGCCGACAAGGCCGACATCTTCGTGACGACCACGGGCAACCGCGACGTCATCACCTTCGAGCACATGGCCGCCATGAAGGACCAGGCCATCGTCTGCAACATCGGCCACTTCGACAACGAGATCCAGGTCGCCAGGCTGGAAGAGAAGTGCCAGTGGGAAGAGATCAAGCCCCAGGTGGACCACGTGATCTTCCCGGACGGCAAGAAGATCATCCTGCTGGCCAAGGGCCGGCTGGTGAACCTGGGCTGCGGCACGGGCCACCCGAGCTTCGTCATGTCCTCCAGCTTCGCGAACCAGACGATCGCGCAGATCGAGCTGTTCACGCACCCCGAGGGCTACGACGTGGGCAAGGTCTATGTGCTGCCCAAGCACCTGGACGAGAAGGTGGCGCGCCTGCACCTGAAGAAGGTCGGCGCCCAGCTCACCGAGCTGACGGACGACCAGGCCGCCTACATCGGCGTGCCCAAACAAGGTCCGTACAAGCCGGACACCTACCGGTACTGATCGGCACCGTGCGCGCCGACCAGTTGCTCGTCGAGCGCGGGCTGGCGGCGTCGCGCTCGCAGGCCCAGCGGCTGATCGCCGCCGGCGTGCGCTGGCGGGCTGGCGGCGAGTGGAAGCCCGTGGCCAAGAACGGCGACGAGTTGCCTGGCACCGCCGAGCTGGAACTGCTCGACACGGCCGAGACGCGCTTCGTCTCGCGCGGCGGCCTGAAGCTGGAAGGCGCGCTGGTTCACACCGGGTTCGAGGTGCATGGCCTGCGCGCGCTCGACGTGGGCCAGAGCACCGGCGGCTTCACCGATTGCCTGCTGCAGCGCGGTGCTGCGCAGGTGGTGGGCGTGGACGTGGGCAGCGGGCAACTCAACCCGCGCCTGCGCGGCGACCCGCGGGTGATCGCCATCGAGCACTGCAACGCGCGCGAGCTGACGGCGCAACGCCTGCGCGAGGCCGGGGCCGAGCCACCGTTCGACCTGATCGTCGGCGACCTGTCCTTCATCTCGCAGACCCTGGTGTGGCCCGCGCTGGTGCCGCTGCTCAAGCCGGGCGGCCATGGCCTGATGCTCGTGAAGCCGCAGTTCGAACTGCAGCCCGAGCACATCGGCAAGGGCGGCCTGGTGAAGGACGCCGCGTCCTACGCGCTGGTGCGCGAGCGCATCACCACTGCGCTGCAAGGCCTGGGCCTGGAGGTGCGTGACCATTTCGACAGCCCCATCGCTGGTGGCGATGGCAACCGCGAGTTCTTCGTCTTCATTCGGAAACCGGCATGAACCTGCCCCTCAGCTTCGAATTCTTTCCGCCCAAGACGCCTGAAGGCACCGAGAAGCTGCGCGCCGTGCGCCAGCAGCTCTACGCGCGCCAGCCGCTGTTCTGCTCCGTGACCTACGGCGCCGGCGGCTCCACGCAGGAAGGCACCTTCGGCGCCGTGCGCGACATCCTCGCCGAGGGCGTGGACGCGGCCTCGCACTTCTCGTGCATCGGCGCCACGCGCGCCAGCGTGCGCGAGCAGCTCGCGCAGCTCAAGGCCATGGGCGTCAAGCGCCTGGTGGCCCTGCGCGGCGATTTGCCCAGCGGCTACGGCCTGGGCGGCGAGTTCCACTACGCCAGCGACCTCGTGTCCTTCATCCGCGCCGAGACCGGCGAGGACTTTCACATCGAGGTGGCGGCCTACCCCGAGGTGCACCCGCAGGCGAAGTCGCCCGAGGCCGACCTCAAGGCCTACGTGACCAAGGTGAAGGCCGGCGCGCACTCGGCGATCACGCAGTATTTCTACAGCGCCGACGCCTACTTCCGCTTCGTGGACGATGCGCGCCGCCTCGGTGCCGACATCCCCGTGGTGCCGGGCGTCATGCCCATCATCAGCTCCACGCAGTTGATGCGCTTCTCGGACGCCTGCGGCGCGGAGATCCCGCGCTGGATCCGCCTGCGCCTGCAGGCCTATGGCGACGACACGGCCTCGATCAAGTCCTTCGGCCTCGATGTGGTCACGTCCTTGTGTGAGCAATTGCTTCGCGGCGGCGCGCCGGGCCTGCACTTCTATACGATGAACCAGAGCGCGGCGACGCTGGAGATCCTGCGCCGCCTTGACGCCGCCTGACGCATGAACATCGCCCGCTGCCTGGTTCTCGCCGCGCTCGCCATCGCCCTCGTGGGCTGTGCGAGCCGGGGTGGGCTGCCAGGCGAAGGCTCGGGGACGGAGGCACCGTCGGACAGCGGGCCGGCCGCCCATCAAGCGCGCGAGATCGGACGCGGCCTGGCCTCTTGGTACGGCGAACCGCACCACGGTCGGCGTACCGCGAACGGCGAGGTCTTCGACATGAACACGCTCACTGCCGCGCACAAGACGCTGCCCTTCGGCACGCGCGTGCGCGTGGAGAACCCGGCCACGGGCCAAGCGGTGGTGGTGCGCATCAACGACCGCGGGCCGTTCAAGCCGGGGCGGGTCATCGACCTCAGCCGCGAGGCCGCCGAACGCATCGGTCTGGTCAAGGCGGGCGTGGGGCCCGTGGTGCTCTACGCCGACTGAGCGGCGGATCGTTCAGCGCTCGTCGTAGCTCACGACCACGCGGTCCGTGGTCGGCCGCGCCTGGCAGCTCAGCACGAAGCCCTGCTCCATCTCCCAGGGTTCGAGCGTGAAATTGCGCTCCATTTCCACCTGGCCTTCCATCACCTTGGCGCGGCAGGTGCAGCACACGCCGCCGCGGCAGGACCAGGGCAGGTCTAACCCCGCCTCCAGCGCCACGTCGAGCACGCGCTCGTCGCGGCCCATGCGCAGCTCGTGCGGCTTGCCGTCGAGCACCACGGTGAGGGCAACCTCGCCCTCGCTGCGCTCGACATGGCTCAGCTGTACGCCGGCGCGTTGCGCGCGCGGCATGGCCTCCAGCGTGGGCGAGGTGAAGCGCTCGGTGTGGATGCGCTCGGGCTTCACGCCCGCGCCGAGCAGGGCCTGCTCGGTGGCCTCGATCATGGCCTCGGGGCCGCAGATGAAGACCTCGTCCAGGCTGGGCACGGGCAGCAGCGCGCCGATGAGGGCGCGCACCTTGTCGCCATCGATGCGGCCTTCGAGCAGTGGCACCTCCTGCGCCTGGCGCGAGAGGACGTGGATCAGCGTGAGTCGGTCGCGGTAGCGGTCCTTCAGGTCCTGCAGGGCCTCGTTGAACATGACGCTGGCCATGCGCCGATTGCCGTAGACCAGGGTGAACTTGGCGGTGGGCGATTCCTCCAGCGTGCTGGTCATGATGGACAGGATGGGCGTGATGCCCGAGCCGGCCGCGAAGCCCACGCGGTGGATGGCGCGCGGGCGGTGCACGGTGAAGCGCCCGTCGGGTGGCATGGCCTGCAGCGTGTTCCCGGCCTTGAGCTGCGTGGCGGCCCAGTTGCTGAACACGCCACCGTCCACCGGGCGGATGCCCAGCGTGAGTTCGCCCTTGCTGGTGTAAATGCTGCGCGGGCTGCTGATGGAGTAGCTGCGGCGCACCTCCTGGCCATCGATGCGCGCGCGCACGGTGAGGAACTGGCCGGGCTCGAAGGCAAAGGCGCCGCGTTGCTCGGCGGGCACGGCCAGGGTGACGGCCACCGAGCCCGCGGCCTCGGGGCTCACGCGCGCGATGGGCAACTCGACGAATCCGCGGGGGCTGGTGCTCATGGTCAATAGGGTTTGAAGAGGTCGAAGGGTTCGAGGCAGTCCAGGCAACGGTAGAGCGCCTTGCACGCGGTCGAGCCGAAGGGAGAGGTTTCGGTGGTGTGTGTGGAGCCGCAGCGCGGGCAAGGCACGGGCTGTGTGGCGGCGCGGCGCGCGAAGCTGACCACCTTGTCGCTGACGTGGGCCGCGCGGCCGTTGGGCGGCGCGATGCCGTAGGCGCGCAGCTTCTCGCGCGCCTCGGCGCTCATCCAGTCGGTCGTCCAGGCGGGCGATAGCTGCGTCGTCACGCGCGCGGCCAGGCCCGCGCCATGCAACGCGGCGCGGATGTCGTCCTCGATCTGGCCCATGGCGGGGCAACCGCTGTAGGTGGGCGTGATGACGATCTCGGCCACGCCGTCCTCGCCCGTGCGCACCTCGCGCAGGATGCCCAGCTCGGCCAGGCTCACCACCGGAATTTCCGGGTCGCTCAGGTGCGCGATCACCGCGCGCACGGCGTCCAGCGAAGGTTGGCGCACCGCGTCCATCACCACACCGCCTGCGGGTGCTCGCGCGCCAGGCTCTGCATCTCGGCGAGCAGGAAGCCCATGTGCTCGGAATGCACGCCGCGGCGGCCCTGCGTCACGTAGCCGCCCTCGGCGGGGCGCTTGAGCGTGGCTTCGGCAAGGACTTCATCCACCAGCGCGTCCCACGCCGGTTTCAGCTCGGCCAGGGCCACGCCGGTGCCAGTGGCCACGGCGGCGGCTTCGGCCTCGTCGCCGATCCAGAACTCCTGCGTGTGCGGCATGAGGTGGTCCAGCGCGGCCTGGGCGCGCGCATGGCTCTCGTCGGTGCCGTCGCCCAGGCGGATCAGCCAGTCGCCCGCGTGGCGCAGGTGGTAGCGCGCTTCCTTGAGCGACTTGGCCGCGATGCCCGCGAGCTGCGCGTCGGCGCTGGCTTGCAGGCGTTCCCACCACAGGTTCATCAGCGCGGCGTACAGCACGTTGCGCACGGTGGTGGTGGCGAAGTCGCGATCGGCGCGCGCGGGGCCGGCGAGCGGGCCATGGTGCGGCAACTCGAGCAGCGTGAAGTTGCGGAACTCGTGCGTGGTGCGGAAGTAGGCAAGGGTGTCCTCGGTCACGGCACCGTCGGCGCGCGCGCCCTGCAGGTGGACGAAGCGCTTGGCCTGCGAGGCGTCGGCGTTGATGAGCGTGGCGGCGTGCTGGTAGAGCAGGCGTGCCTGACCCAGGTGGTCGAGCGCGTGGTTGGCCAGGGCCAGGTCTTCCTCAAGGATGGGCCCATGGCCGCACCACTCGGCGTTGCGCTGGCCCAGCACGAGGGCGTTGTCGGCCAGATGCAGCAGATAGTCCACCGGCGCGGCGCTCATCACATGTGCCCCACTTTGTCGGGGATCTCGTAGAAGGTCGGGTGGCGGTAGACCTTGTCGGCGGCGGGATCGAAGAAGGCGTCCTTCGAATCGGGTTCGCTCGCGGTGATGCTGGCCGAGGGCACGACCCAGATGCTCACGCCTTCCTGGCGGCGCGTGTACACGTCGCGCGCCATCTGCAGCGCGTGACGCGCGTCGCTGGCGTGCAGGCTGCCGCAGTGCTTGTGCTCCAGACCCTGCTTGCTGCGGACGAAGACCTCCCACAGAGGCCATTCTTTCAATGCGGGCGTGTTCATTGGGAAACCTCCGCGCAGCGAGCTGCGGTGCAAGCCCCTTCGGGCGGTCGTGCGGGGCGAATTCGGAACACCTCCGTGCAGCGCACTGCGGTGTGAGCCCCTTCGGGCGGCCGTGCGGGTCTCATGCGGCCTCCTTCATCGTGCGTTGTTCTTGCTTGCGCGCGTGGGCCAGCGCGGCCTCGCGCACCCAGGCGCCATCGTCCCAGGCCTTCACGCGGGTGGCCAGACGTTCCTTGTTGCAGGGGCCATTGCCATTGACGACCTGCCAGAACTCGTCCCAGTCGATGGCGCCGAAATCGTGCTGGCCTTTGGCCTCGTTCCACTTCAACTCGGGATCGGGCAGCGTGACGCCCAGCACCTCGGCCTGCGGCACGGTGGCGTCGACGAACTTCTGGCGCAGGGCGTCGTTGCTGATGCGCTTGATGCCCCAGCGCATGCCCTGCACGCTGTTGGGGCTGTTGTCGTCCGGCGGGCCGAACATGGCCAGGCACTTCCACCACCAGCGGTTCACCGCGTCCTGCACCATGGCCTTCTGCTCGGCCGTGCCCTGCATCATGGTCAGCAGCGATTCGTAGCCCTGGCGCTGATGGAAGCTCTCTTCCTTGCAGACGCGGATCATGGCGCGCGCATAAGGTCCGTAGCTGCAACGGCACAGGGGGATCTGATTCATGATCGCCGCGCCATCCACCAGCCAGCCGATCACGCCCACGTCGGCCCAGGTGAGGGTGGGGTAGTTGAAGATGGAGCTGTACTTGGCCTTGCCGCTGTGCAAGGCGTCGAACATCTGGTCGCGGCTGGTGCCCAGCGTTTCGGCCGCGCTGTAGAGGTACAGGCCGTGGCCGCCTTCGTCCTGCACCTTGGCCAGCAGGATGGCCTTGCGTTTGAGGCTGGGCGCGCGGCTGATCCAGTTGCCTTCGGGCAGCATGCCCACGATCTCGCTGTGCGCGTGCTGGCTGATCTGCCGCACGAGGGTCTTGCGGTAGGCCTCGGGCATCCAGTCGCGCGGTTCGATCTTGCCGTCGGCGTCGATGACGCTGTCGAAGTGCGCCTGCAGGGCGGGGTCGGCCACGGCCGGCACGGCCTGCGGGCCGGGGGTGGTGCCATCGGGCACGTTGAAGGATTGGGTGTACACGTGGGTCTCCTCGCGGGCGGGCTTTCGCTGGGCGCAGTTTATCAAGTTAGCCGACCGGTCGGTCGGTTAATTTTGGTCACCAATTGCTGCGACGCCAAGTGGCACGGTTTTGTAGTGTCAAAGCTCTACATATTCTTGGGATCTCCATGTTCAAGAGCCGCCTTGCCACCTTGAGCCTGTCTGTATTGCTTGCCGCCTGTGGGGGAGGGGGCGGTGGCGGCAGTGGTGGTGACGAAGCCGCACCGCCCGTGGCCCAGGGGTCCGTGCCGGTGGAGCCGTGTCCGGTGGGAGATCTGAGCAACACGGCCGTTCCAGCCATCAATGCCTTGCGATCGGTGGCGCAGGTGTGTGGCGGGAACAGCTTTTCCGCGGTGGGTGCCGTCAGTTGGGACGCGCGCCTCGCGGAAGCCGCACGAGCGCACTCGACCGACATGGCCGCGAACAACTTCTTCTCGCACACGGGCAGTCAGGCGTCCACCCTGGGCGGCCGGGTGACGGCCGCCGGCTATGCCTGGACCGTGGTGGCCGAAAACCTGGCGGCCGGTCCGGGCGACCTGTCCGTGGCGCTCAGCGGCTGGATGAACAGCCCAGGCCACTGCCAGAACCTGATGCTGGCCACAGTGACGCAGGTGGGGCTGGCCTGCGTGCGCCGACAGGGCGGCGGTCAGACGCCTTACTGGACGATGGTGCTGGCCCGGCCCTGAGCGGGAGGGTCTTCAGTTCGCCGAGGCCTCGACGGCCTGGCCTTGCCCGCGACCGCGTCCCAGTACGTCCACGAGCACGGGGAGGGCGGCCTTCAGCCCAGCCGCCAGGGTGTGTGGCGGGTTGATCACGAACACCCCGCTCGCGGTGAGGCCGGGGCGCTCGTCCGGCTCCAGCGGGGGGTGCCCGAGCGCCAGCGTGGCGTGCAACCAGGGGCGCCCGGCGCGCTGCGCGTGGCCGCGCAGCTTGCGCGGCAGGTCGTGGGCTTCCTGGCGCGGAATCACCGGGTACCAGACGATGTAGGTGCCGGTGGCGAAACGCTGGAGAGCGTCCTGTATGCAGGCGCTCACTCTGGCGTAATCGCTCTTGACCTCGTAACTCGGATCGATCAGCACCAGCGCCCGGCGAGAACCTTTGGCGTCGGCGGGTGGGGGCAGCAGGGGCTTGAGCCCCTCGAAGCCATCTTCGCGTTTCACGACCACCGCGCGTCCCGCGTCGAGCTGGCCGATGTTGGCCGTGAGGGTCTTGCCGTCGGTGGGGTGCAACTCGAACAGCTTGAGCCGGTCGCGCGACTCGGTGCGCATGAGGCGCTGGGCCACGAACGGCGAGCCCGGGTAGACGCGCAGCGAGCCCGAGGGATTGAAGCCCGCGACCATGTCGAGGTAGTCGTCGATCAGGGGCGTCGTCTCCACGGCCGGCGCACCCGACGCCGGCCGGCAGGCAGCGAGCAGCTTCACCACCCCGTCCACCGCCTCGCCGCCTTTGTCGGTGAACTCGCCGTCCAGTCGGTACAGGCCGGCCCCCGCGTGCGTGTCGATCAGCGTGATCGACGGCTCCTTGAGCTGCAGGTGGCGCAGGGTGGCGATCAGCACGAGGTGCTTGAGCACGTCGGCGTGGTTGCCGGCGTGGAAAGCGTGGCGGTAGGAGAACATGGGCCGGCGATGGTAGCGCCGGATTTGCCCGGCCGGCGCCGATTTCGTACAATCGAGGGCTTCGCAGCGTTTTCTGCTGGCCCCGCGGCGAAGTTCAAACCACCACCTAAGAGGGTTCCACCAGAGAACCACCGACCGTGGAAAAGGGCCGCCAAACCCTCGCTATCAGGTTCAACATGACCAAAACGTTCAGCGCCAAACCCGCTGACGTGAAGCACGAGTGGTTTGTGATTGACGCGACCGACAAGGTCCTCGGACGAGTTGCCAGTGAAGTGGCTCTCCGACTGCGCGGCAAGCACAAGGCCATCTACACGCCTCACGTCGACACGGGTGACTACATCGTCATCATCAACGCAGCCAAGCTGCGCGTGACCGGCACCAAGTCCACCGACAAGATGTACTACCGCCACTCGGGCTTCCCGGGCGGTATCTACTCGACCAACTTCCGCGACATGCAGGCCAAGCACCCCGGCCGCGCGCTCGAGAAGGCCGTCAAGGGCATGCTGCCCAAGGGTCCTCTGGGCTACGCCATGATCAAGAAGCTCAAGGTCTACGGCGGCGCGGAGCACCCGCACACCGCTCAACAGCCGCAAACGCTGGACATCTAAGGAGCCCTGAATGATTGGTGAATGGAACAACGGCACCGGCCGTCGCAAATCCAGCGTCGCCCGCGTGTTCCTCAAGAAGGGCAGCGGCAAGATCACGGTGAATGGCAAGGACATCGCCGCCTACTTTGGCCGCGAGACCTCGATCATGATCGCCAAGCAGCCCCTGCTGCTGACCGACAACGCCGAGACCTTCGACGTTCAGGTCAACGTGCATGGCGGCGGCGAGTCGGGCCAGGCCGGCGCGGTGCGCCACGGCATCACCCGCGCGCTGATCGACTACGACGCGGGGCTCAAGTCCCAACTGTCGCAAGCCGGCTTCGTCACGCGCGACGCCCGCGAAGTCGAACGCAAGAAGGTCGGTCTGCGCTCCGCGCGGCGCCGCAAGCAGTTCAGCAAGCGCTGATCGCCTCGCGAACGACCCCCAGAAACCGCCTGCAAGTCCGCTTGGGGCGGTTTCTGCTTTCTGGGCCCCGCTTTCTTTTGCTTGCAGTTTGAAAGGTTTGCATGCGATTGCGCTTCGGACGTCGACGCTGGAAGGCTGGGGCCCCACGCATGTCGGTGCGCAGCGCCTTGCCCTGGCCTCTGCGCTGGCTCGGGGCGGCGGTCATGCTGGGGCTGTGCGGCGCGCTGGCGCTGTGGGCCTTCGAGTTCGGCAAGGACATCGCGGGGCTGGACCGCAACGCGCGTGAGGAGCTCGAGCGCTTGCGCCAGGAGGTGGTCACACTGCGCGCCGATCTCGCGGCCCTCAGTTCGGAGGACCACACCGCCCAAAGCCGGCTCACCACCGAGCGTTCGCTGCAGGAACAACTGCGCGTGCAGATCCGCCAGCTCGAGGCCGACAACCAGGCCCTGCGCAACGACCTCGGCTTCTTCGAGCGATTGATTCCCGCCGGGGGGGATGCGCTCGCCATTCGCGGCTTGCAGGCGGAACGCCTGTCGGCCACACAGTGGCGTTGGCAGGTTCTGATGATCCAGGCGGCGCGCAACGCGCCAGACTTCAAAGGTGCGCTGGAGATCAGCTTCACCGGCACGCTGGCCGGCAAACCCTGGTCGGCGAAGCACGCACCAGCGCCCCAGCCGGTGCTCGTCAAAGGTTATCTGCGGCAGGAAGGCGTTGTTGATCTGCCTGCGCAGGCCGTTGTAAAAACCGTCACCGCGAAGCTGCTGCAGGGCAGCGCGGTGCGGTCCGTTCAGACCTTCGATCCCTGATCGGGGGTCGCCGACAGGAGATTGCGCATGTTCGCCAACAAGGCCAAACAGCCCCCGATCAAGAGCTTGATTGCGCAGGGCACCCGTATCCAGGGCGACCTGTTGTTCGCGGAAGGGCTTCGCATCGACGGCGAGGTCGTGGGCAATGTGCGAGCGGCGGATGGGGCCAGCCTGCTCATCGTGAGCGAGGTGGCCTCGGTCCAAGGCTCCATCGAGGCGGACCATGTCATCATCAACGGCCGCGTCAAGGGTCCGGTGATGGCGCGCAAGCTGCTGGAGCTGCAGCCCAAGGCGGACATCAAGGGCGATGTGTCCTACAGCGCGATCGAGATGCACCAGGGCGCCACCGTCGAGGGTCAATTGCGCCCCATGGCGAGCGACGGCGCCGAGGAAAAGCCCACACTGAAACTGGCGGCAAACGACCGCTGAGCGGCATACCCGAGCGCCGTACCGTACCATTCGCACTATTGCGGGCCTGCCGCCCGTCCCTACGAGAGGAATCCCCATGAGTGCCGTGGCTGAGAACATCCAGACCGACATGCCCGCGCCGCTGGTCTTCACCGACAGCGCCGCCGCCAAGGTGGCCGAATTGGTGGCCGAAGAAGGCAATCCCGACCTGAAGCTGCGCGTTTTCGTGCAGGGCGGTGGCTGCTCGGGCTTCCAGTACGGTTTCACCTTCGACGAGGTCGTCAACGACGACGACACCGCGATGAGCAAGAACGGCGTCACCCTGTTGATCGACGCCATGAGCTACCAGTACTTGGTGGGCGCCGAGATCGACTACAAGGAAGACCTGCAGGGCGCCCAGTTCGTGATCAAGAACCCCAACGCCACCACCACCTGCGGCTGCGGGTCGAGCTTCAGTACCTGAAACCCGCCGGCGCGCCGGCCAATGAAAAGGGAGCCATCGGCTCCCTTTTTGTTTGAGGCGGGCCCGATACCGGGGGCCGGCTCAGTCGGCGCTGGCCAGCGCCTGCTGCAGGCGACCGGCGGCGGCGAGTTCCTGCCGTTGGACGCGGGCCACCTCATTGAACGCGCTGCGCAGGTTCTCGGGCAGCTTGATGGCCTCGCTTTGGCGGGCGATGACCAGCGGATCGCGGTGCACGCCGTTGTCGCGGAACTCGAAGTGCAGGTGCGGGCCGGTGGACATGCCGGTGGAGCCGACGTTGCCGATGAACTCGCCCTGGTTCACGCGCTGGCCGGTGCGCACGCCGATGCGGCTGAGGTGCGCGAAGACCGTGACCTGGTTGTTGCGGTGGCGCACGTAGATGACGTTGCCGTAGCCGCGCTGCACACCGGCGAACTCGACCACACCGTCGGCTACCGTGCGCACCGGCGTACCGGTCGGCGCCGCGTAGTCCACACCCAGGTGCGGGCGCTCGCGCCCCAGCACCGGATGGAAGCGCATGCCATAGCCGCTGCTGACACGCGAGAACTCGAGCGGCGAGGACAGGAAGTAGCGGCGCTTGCTGTCACCGTTGAAGGCGTAGTAGCCGCCCTTGACGCCGGGCGCCTCGAACCACACCGCTTCGTGCGGTCGACCGTTGTTGACGAACTGGGCCGACAGGATGCGGCCGGTTTTCATCGGCTCGCCTTCGGCGCTGAGGATCTCGTAGACCACCTGGAAGCGGTCGCCTTTGCGCAGGTCGCGGCGGAAATCGATGTCGCTGGCGAACATCTCCGCGAGTTGCACCGCCACGGCATCGGGGATGCCCGCCGCGTCGGTGGAGGCGAACAGGGAGCTCTGGATCTCGCCGCTGGCCAGGCGCGAGCTGGATTGCAGGGCGCCGGGCTCGAGGCGCGCGTTCAGGCCATTGGCGTCGCGCTCCACCACCAGCCGCAGGAAGCCGCGCTCGCTCTTCGGGTCCGCCCAGCGGGCGGTCAGGCGCTGCAGCGCCTGTTGCGGGGTGGACTCGGCGTGCACCAGGCGGCTCTGACGGGAGGCCAGCAGTTGGCGCGCCAGCGGGTTGCGGGCCAGGAAGGCCTGGGCCTCGCTGTCGTTCACGCCCAGGCGCTGCAGCAGCGATTGGGGGGTGTCGTCGGTGCGCGTGGTGTCGCTGCGGTAGAGCGTCCAGGGCTGGGGGCTGGCGAGCACCGGGCGGGCCTCGGGCGACAGCTCGGCGCTGGCGGGGATGGCGGCGTACAGGGGGGTGGCGAGCACCGGGAGGGCTTCGACCACTTCGCGCACCGGCAGGTCGGCCGCGTCGGGGGCCAGTGGGGCGATGCCAAAGGCGGTGACGCCGGTGCCCAGAAGCAGGGCGCCAATGCCGCCCATGATGCGGCGAGGGTGACGAGCGATCGTCTCAGCGGTCTCTTGGCCCAATTGGGCCATGGCGTGCAAGGTCTGGCGTATCAAGATCGGTCATCCATGAAAGGGCCGGTGAGGGCAGCGGAGCCACACACCGGCATCCAGGGAGTGAGCGGGCAGCGACGCGAGAGTTCACGCCACGGGCCGGGCTTTACGTTGGTCCGAACGCTTGTGCAAAAAGCACGCCAACTAAAATCCGGCGACAACCGGCAAGTGTAGCGAGCTGGCGACGCGCTCCCATCGGAACAAACACGTATGAATAACGGCTTATCTTTCCCATCCCCGACCGATGGCTCCCCCAGCGGCAGCGAAACCCTGACGGACGGTGTTCGCCACGCCCTGGCCGTCACCCGGCGGGGCTGCGAAGAATTGATCCCCGAGGCGGACTGGGCGCAAAAATTGTCACGTGCCGAGCGCACCGGCACCCCGCTGCGCATCAAGCTGGGCCTGGACCCGACGGCCCCGGACATCCACATCGGCCACACCGTGGTGCTCAACAAGATGCGCCAGCTCCAGGACCTGGGGCATACGGTCATTTTTCTTATTGGTGATTTCACCAGCCTGATCGGCGACCCCTCGGGCCGCAACAGCACGCGCCCGCCGCTCACGCCCGAGCAGATCAAGGCCAACGCCGAGACCTACTACAAGCAGGCCAGCCTGGTGCTGGACCCGGCGAAGACCGAGATTCGCTACAACAGCGAATGGAGCTTGCCGCTGGGCTCGATGGGCATGATCCAGCTCGCGGCCAAGTACACGGTGGCGCGCATGATGGAGCGCAACGATTTCCACCAGCGCTTCACGGCCGGCACGCCGATCAGCGTGCACGAGTTCCTCTACCCCCTGATGCAGGGCTACGACTCGGTGGCGCTCAAGAGCGACCTGGAACTCGGCGGCACCGACCAGAAATTCAACCTGCTGATGGGCCGCCACCTGCAGGCCGAGTACGGCCAGGAGCCGCAGTGCATCCTGACCATGCCCTTGCTGGAGGGCCTGGACGGCGTGGACAAGATGTCCAAGTCGAAGAACAACTACATCGGCATCACCGAGGACGCCAACAGCATGTTCGCCAAGGTGCTGAGCGTCTCCGACACGCTGATGTGGCGCTGGTACACGCTGCTGTCCTTCCAGTCGATGGAGGCCATCGAGGCGCTGAAGCGGGAAGTGGCCGCCGGCCGCAACCCCAAGGACGCGAAGGTGATGCTGGCCAAGGAGATCACCACGCGCTTCCACAGCGCGGCAGCGGCCGACGCGGCCGAGCAGGATTTCATCAACCGCTCCAAGGGCGGCGTGCCGGACGAGATCCCCGAGGTCTCGCTGTCGGGGGCGCCGCTGGGCATCGCGGCGCTGCTCAAGTCGGCGGGCCTGGCGCCGTCGAGCAGCGAGGCCAACCGCCTCATCGACGGCGGTGGGGTACGCGTCGATGGCGCGGTGGTGAGCGACAAGGGCCTGAAGCTGGCCGCTGGCACCTACGTGGTGCAGGTGGGCAAGCGCAAGTTCGCGCGCGTGGCGCTGGCCTGAGGCCGATCCGGCGCCGGGCCGCCCCAAGCCGGATCAGCCCCCTCGGGGGGCAGCGACCCGCGCAGCGGCGGAGCGTGGGGGTCGCGTTCAGCGGGCCCCGGCCTTCTCCAGCATCGCCACCATCGCCGCGTAGCCGCGCGAGCGCGCCAGCGCCAGCGGCGTGTGTCCGCTGCGGTCGGCCAGTTGCAGGCTCGCGCCCGCGTCGATCAAGGCCTTGAGCGTGGCCTGGTGCCGCGGCCCCCCATCGCCGAGCACGATGGACTCGATCGTGGCCGTCCAGTGCAGGTTGTTCACGTGGTCGAGCGGCGCGCCGGCCGCGATGAGCTGCTTCACCACGCCCTCGTGCCCCAGGTGCGCGGCCGCGATCAGCGCGGTGCCGTCGTAGCGGCTGGTCACCAGCCTGGCGCTCGCGCTGCCGGCCAGCAGGATCCGCAGCGTCTCCTCGTCGTCGGCCACGGCGGCGATGGTCACGGCGTCGTAGCGTCCGTGCTCCAGCGCCGCGTGGTTCGCGCCAGCCTTCAGCAGGGCCTGCACCGCCTCGCGCTGGCGCGCGAACGTGGCCACGTGCAGCGGCGTGCGACCGGCGCCGTCGGTGGCGTCGATGGCCGCGCCGGCTTTCAGCAGCCGCGCAATGGCGGTCAGGTCGCCGCGCTGCGCCGCGGCGTGCAGGCCCTGGTAGGCCGCGACCTCGCTCGGCGAGGGCGGCACCTGGGCCCGTGCGGCGCCCGCGAACGCGGTGGCCAGCGCCAGCGACAGCAGCGCGCGGCGCTTCATTGCAGGGCCGCCTTCACCTGTTCCAGCGCGGCCATGGCGCACTGCTCGTCCAGGTGGCCGCCGGGCGCGCCGCCCACGCCCACGGCGCCGATCACCTCGTTGCCCGCGCGCACCGGCACGCCGCCGCCGAGCAGCAGGTAGCCGGGGATGTCCTTCAGGTTGGCCGCGGCGGGGTTTTTCTGCGAGGCCTCCATCATGGCCAGGGTGGTGTTGCGCGCCGAGGCCGAGGTGTAGGCCTTCAGGCGGCTGGCCTCCAGGGTGTGCGGGCCGGCGTTGTCGGCGCGCTGCATGGCGCGCACGTTGCCGGCGCGGTCCACCACGGTGGCCGTCACGGCGTGGCCATTGGCGCTGCAGGCGGCCACGGTGGCGGCGGCGATCTGGTTGGCCAGCGCCAGCGAGACATTGCGCTCACTGAGGACGGCGCCGCTGCCCTGGGTTTGTGCCTGGGCGAGGGCGCTGGCGCCGATCAGGGCGATGGCCAGCGTGGTGCGGATGGGGGTGTTCATGAAGCGGGTCTCCGTGGGGGCGTTGCGGTTCGATCAACCGTGTCCGCACTGTAGGAATCGCGCGCCGCGCGCACCATTCGCGCGGCTACGCGCAGGGCTCCGTAGAACTACGCGGTGCCCGGCGCGTTCACCAGTGCCGCGTAGCCGCGCACGAGCTGGGCCAGGGAGTCCGCTCCCAGCTTCTCGAACACGTGGGCGCGGTGTGTCTCCACCGTGCGCGGCGACAGCTCGAGTGCGCGCGCGATGCCCTTGTTGCTCAGGCCCTCGATGATCAGCGCCAGCACCTCGCGTTCGCGCGGCGAGAGCTGCTGCAGCCGCTCGCGCGCCGCGCGGTCGGTCTGCGTGCGCTGGCGCAGGTGCACGTGCTGGCGCACGGCCTGCTGCAGGGCCTCGATCAGGGCCTCGTCGTCCACCGGCTTTTCCAGGAACTCGGCCGCGCCGGCCTTGAAGGCGCGGCGGCACATGTCCACCGTGCCGTGGCCGGTGAGCATGATCACCGGCTGGTCCACACCCTCGGCCACCAGGGTGTCGAGCACGTTCAGGCCGCTGATGCCGGGCATGCGCACGTCGAGCACGATGGCGCCGATGCCCTCGCGCTCGAAGCCCGCCAGAAAGGCCCGCGGGTCGGCCCAGGCCACCACGCGCAGGCCCACCGTGCCGATCAGCAGGGCCAGGCTCTCGCGCACCGCCTCGTCGTCGTCGATCAGGTGCACGGTGGGGGAGAGGGCGTCGCGGGCGGTGTTCATGGATGCGTGTCGGTGTCGAGCGGCAGGCGCAGCGAGAACAGCGCGCCGCCGCCCGGCGCGGCGCCCGCGCTCAGCCGCCCGCCCTGCGCCTGCGCCAGCGACTCGCTCAGCGTGAGACCCAGGCCAAGGCCACCCTCGCGGGTACTGAAGAAGGGTTCGAACAGGCGCGGCAGCACCTCGGGCGGCAGGCCCGGGCCGGTGTCGGCCACGTCGAGCACGGCGCTGTCGCCGTCACGGCGCACCGACAGGCGCAGTTCGCGCGGGCCGCTGGCCTGGCGGTCCAGGGCCTGCAGGGCGTTGGCGATCAGGTTGTGCACGATCTGATCGATCGCGACCGGATCGGCGCGCACGACCACGGAGTCGCTGGCCAGCCAGCGCACGGCCACGCCGCGCCGCTCGATGTCCGGCTGCAGCAGGTGCAGGGCATCGCGCACGCAGGCGCCAAGGTCCAGTGCCAGGCTCGCCGCCGCGCCGGCCGGCGGTTCGAGCCCGCGGCGCAAGCGCGCCAGCACCTCGGCCGCGCGGCGCGCCTGGGCTCCGGCGCGGCCCATGGCCTCGCGCGCGGTGTCCAGGGCGGGTGGCACGTCGGTCAGCAGGCGTTGCGCGGCCTGCGTGCTGGCCAGCACGGCGGTCAGCGGCTGGTTCAGTTCATGTGCCAGGCCGGCCGCGAACTCGCCCATGGCGTTGAGCCGGCCGAGCTGGCCCAGGCGCAGCAGGGCCTCGGCGCGCTGGCGCGCCTCGCGCAGGCGCAGCGCGTGCGCCAGCAGGGCCAGGCCGGCCAGCACGGCCAGCACCCACGCCGCCATGCCGAGCCAGGGCAGTTCGCCCCAGCCGACCCAGCGGGTGGCCACCGCATGAAAGGGCTGGCTCTCGGCGGCCACCACCTTGTCGAAGTCGAAACGCCAGCCGCGTTCGAGTGGTCGGCCCGCTTGCAAGGGGAGCGACTGCCCGTTCCACTGCAAGGCCACGCGCACCGGGCTGCTCGCGCGGTCCATGGGCCAGTCGGCGTCGGGTACCAGGCCCTTGAGCGCGATCACCAGCGCGTACGCACCGTCGCCCGCGCCCAGCACGAGCGTGTAGCGGCCACTGGCCAGATCACCCTCGGCCATGGCCGCGCGGCCGCTGGCGCGCGAGGCCGCCTCCGCGCGCGCCAGCGCCGCATCGGCCCAGGTGCCACCGGGGGCCCGCGCCAGGACGCCCAACAGGCGCGGGTGCACGGCGCTCAGGCGCGGCAGCGCCTCGGTGCGTTCGGGCTCCAGCAGGGCCAGAGTCGAGAGCACCGCGTCGTGCTGCACCACCTGCTGGCTCAGCAGCCGGTGCACGATGCGTGCGTCGGTCTCGAAGGCGGCGCGCTGCGCCTGCAGGCCGCGCTGCGCGATGAGCCACGCGCCGAGCAGCGACAGGACCAGGCCTGCCGCGATCCAGCCCAGCCGGGACGTCCATGCGGATTGCATGGCGGCGATTCTGCAACGGCCCGTCAGCCGTCGGCCGCCGACCCTGGGTCACAATGCCGCGCGTGACGCCCACCTTGCTCGACCGACTCACGCCGCGCCGCCTGCTGCAGGCCTCGATCACGGTGGCCCTGCTCACCATCGGCCTGAAGACCGCGGCCTGGTGGATCACCGGCTCGGTCGGTCTGTTGTCCGACGCGCTGGAGGCCCTGGTCAACCTCGCGGGCGCCAGCTTCGGCCTGCTCATGGTCACCATCGCCACGCGCCCGGCCGACCACGACCACCCCTACGGCCACCACAAGGCCGAGTACTTCTCCTCGGGCTTCGAAGGCGTGCTGATCGTGGTCGCGGCCGTGGCCATCATCTGGGCCGCCGTGGCCCGGCTGCTGGTGCCGCAGCCGCTGCAACAACTCGATCTGGGGTTGCTGTTCACCGGGCTGAGCACCGCGCTCAACGCCGCCCTGGCCGCGGTGATGCTGCGCGCCTCGCGCCGGCACCGCTCGGCCGCGCTGGAAGGCGACGCGCGCCACCTGTTCACCGACGTCTGGACCTCGGTCGGCGTGGTCGTGGGCATCGCGCTCGTGGGGCTCACGGGCTGGCTGTGGCTCGATCCCGTGGTCGCCATTCTGGTGGCGCTGAACATCCTGCGCGAGGGTGTTCGCCTGGTCTGGCGTGCCGCGCAGGGCCTCATGGACGAAGCACTCGATCCGGCGTTGCAGGCCACCATCGAGCGCACGCTGGCGGGCTTCGGCACCGCCCGCTTCGACCACATCACCACGCGCAAGGCCGGCCAGCGCCGCTTCGTGGACCTGCACATGCACCTGCCCGCCGCCTGGCCGCTGGGCCGCGCCGCCGCGCTGCGCGCCGAGGTGGAGCAGGCCCTGATGCAGGCCGTGCCCGGCCTGCGCGCCACCATTGAACTGTTGCCGACCAACGTGGAGGCGCTGGCGGTGGAACAAGACAAAAAGGAACCGACGTGATCGCCCTGCTGCAACGCGTAAGCCAGGCCCGTGTCGACATCGCGGGCCAGACCGTGGGCGCCATCGGCCCCGGCCTGTTGGTGCTGGTGTGCGCCGAACCCGCCGACACCGAGGCCGTGGGCCTGAAGCTGCTCAACAAGGTCCTGAAGCTGCGCATCTTCGCCGACGACGCCGGCAAGATGAACCGCAGCGTGCAGGACGTGGGCGGCGGCCTGCTCATCGTCAGCCAGTTCACCCTGGCGGCCGACACCACCGGCGGCAACCGCCCCGGCTTCACCAACGCCGCGCCGCCCGCGCTCGGCGAGGCGCTCTACGATGCCTTCGTGGCCGGCGCGCGCGCCGCCCACCCCCAGGTGGCCACCGGCCGCTTCGGTGCCGACATGCAGGTGCACCTGGTGAACGACGGGCCGGTGACGATCCCGATGCGCCTGGTGGCTTGAGCCGCCAGCGCCCAAGAGCCCTCAGGAGGAGCGCATGACGACCCCCCCGGATCCCTCGACGCCCCCGCCCGAAGCCCGCGTCCACCTGGTCACGGGCGCCCTGCAGGCCGCGCTGGCCTACGCCCTGTACCAGACCACGCGCCAAGGCGCCTGGCCCGCCACCGAGGCCGCGGCCTTCGTGCCGCTGTTCCTGCTCATGGCGCTCGCGCCGCTGGGCTTCTACCTGGCCAGCGCGGCCCCGCTGGGCCGCCGCGTGGCCATCGCGCTGGGCGTGGGCGCGCTCGCGCTGGCCGTCGGTGCCTATCACGGCCTCACCGTGAGCGGGCTCACGGTGAACGCGCGCGCGGGCCTGCCTTTCAAGGAAGACGACTACCTCATGCCCACCTTCGTGCTGGGCCTGGCGCTGATGATTGCCGTGCCCGCCGCTGCCGTGGCGCGCGAGGGCCGCGTGCGCTACGAGGCCTGGTTCGACGCGCTGCTGCACAACACCCTGCTGCTCGCGCAGGGCGCGCTCGTCACCGGTCTGTTCTGGCTGGTGATGTTCAGCGCGGCGGCGCTGTTCAAGCTCGTGCGCCTGCCCTTCCTGAGCGAGCTCATCGAGCGCGGCGAGTTCTGGATTCCCGCCACCGCGCTGGTCTTCTCCTACGGCGTGTCGCTTGCCGTCACGCAGCGCACGGTGGCGCGCTTCCTGTTCGACCGGGTCACGCAGCTCTGCGGCTGGATCTACCCGCTGGCGGGCGCGCTGGGCGTGGCCTTCGTGGCGAGCTGGCTGTTCCAGGGCATCGAGCCGCTGCTGCAGACGCGGCGCGCGGCCTTCCTGCTGCTGTGGTTCGCGGTGCTCAGCGTGCTGCTGGTCAATGCCAGCTCGCGCGGCGGGCTCGACGAGCCGCGCTACCCGCGCTGGCTGCGCCGCGCCCTGTCCACCGGCCTGCTGGTGCTGCTGCCCATGGTGGCGGTGGCGCTCTACGCGCTGGGCGTGCGCATCAACCAGTACGGCTGGACGGTCGACCGCCTCTGGGGCCTGTTCGTGGCGGTCGTGATCGCCGTGTTCGCCCTGGGTTACGCGCTCAACGCGCTGGCCGAATGGGCGGGCCGCGCCGAACGCTGCCTGGTGCCTGCCACCAACGCGGTGGCCGCCGGGGTGGCCGTGGTGGGCATTCTCTTGCTGCTGGGCGGTGCGATCGACCCGCGCCGCGTGAGCGTCAACGACCAGGTGCGCCGACTGATGAGCGACAGCGGCGATCAGCAGGACCCGATCCGCTACCTTGCCCGCGAAGGCGGCGTGTTCGGCCGGCGCGCGCTGCAGGCCCTGGCGGCCGACGACCCCCGGTTCGGCGGCGTGCCGGCCGCGCGCCAGGCGCTGGCGCGTGACGCGCTGAGCGACGCGGACACGCGCCGCGAGCGCCAGTCGGCCATGCTGCGCGCGCTGCCCGTGTTCCCGGCGGGCGCCGTGGCGCCGCCTGCGTTGCTGGACGCCCTGGCCCGCGAGGGCGGCGTGGGCGCGTGCGAGGGGGACACCTGCCTCATCTGGCGCCTGCCGCCCGAGGTGCTGGGCGCCGACGCCTACGCGCTGCTGTCGCGCGAGTCCACCGGCCCTCGTGGCGGGGCGGGCGCGCGCGTCTGGCGCGCCGACGAACGCGGCCAATGGGCGGCGCGGGGCAGCCTGCCGGGCCAGGGGCTGGACGCGCGCTGCCAATCGCAGCCGGGCGCCGCCGCGCTGTTCGATGCCGTGCGCGAAGGCCGCGTCGAATCCGTGCCGCCGCCGCAGCGCGACCTGTCCGCCGGCGGCCTGCGGTTTTCCGTGCAGCGCTGGGGACGCGCCGACGCCTGCGACTGAGCGCGGTTCAGGCCTTGCGGGCGCGCCGCGATCGGCCGTAGGGGTCGGGCTCGCCCAGCGCGGCCAGGATCGTGGTCTCGCGCGCCTCCATGGCCTCGGCGTCGGCCTCGCTGGTCTCGTGGTCCCAGCCCTGGGCGTGCAGGGCGCCGTGCACCAGCAGGTGCGCGTAGTGCGCGGCCAGCGGCTTCTTCATCTGCTTTGCCTCGGCCGCCACCACCGGCGCGCACAGCACCAGGTCGGCCATCACCAGGGGTTCCACCGCGTAGTCGAAGGTGAGCACGTTGGTGGCGTAGTCGCGGCCGCGGTAGTCGCGGTTGAGGGTCTGGCCCTCCTCGGCGTCGACGATGCGCACCGTGAGCTCGGCCTCGCGGTCGAGGGCGTGGCGCAGACAGCGCGCCACGAAGGCGCGCGGCAGCGCGGCGCGGTGCTCGGCCACGCCATCGAAGCGCGCGAACTGCAGCGACAATGTGAGCGGGGGCAGGGCCATCAGCTCGCCGCCTTGCCGGCGCTGAGGGACTGCAGCGACTTGCAGTTGGCCAGCAGCACGCGCTCCTGCGCCGTGTGGTCGGCGGCCAGGAAACTCAGGAAGCCTTCTTCGCCCTTGGTGTTCCAGCGCAGGCTGTGCTGCTCGTCCAGTGCGATGTAGCGCACGCCCGAGGCGCTGGGCCGGCTCTTGAGCAGCGCGGTGCGCCCCTGGTGGTGCAGGGCGGCGAAGCTGTCGCCATGCCCGAACTCCAGGTAGGCCACCTCGATCTCGGTGCCGCTCTCGCAGCGGTAGCGCACCGTCTCGCTGCTGTAGCCCGGGCCCTGGATGGCGCCCCGGGTACTGGGTGGCGCCGGGTGCTGATGCAGCGCGCAGCCGCCCGCCAGCAGGGCGGTGGCGAGCGGGGCGGCGATGGCGATCGAACGCATGGCGGTTCCTCCCTTCAGGTGTGTCGGCGGCGGCGGGCCGGTTCGGCCTCTTCCGCCGACGGGCTGCGCGCCTCGTAGGCGTCGACGATGCGCGCCACCAGTGGGTGGCGCACCACGTCGGCGCTGGTCAGGCGCGTGAAACCGATGCCGTTGACCCGCTTCAACACGCGCTCGGCGTCGATCAGACCGCTGAGCTGGGTGCGCGGCAGGTCGATCTGGCTCACGTCGCCCGTGACCACGGCCTTGCTGCCGAAGCCGATGCGCGTGAGGAACATCTTCATCTGCTCCGGTGTGGTGTTCTGCGCTTCGTCGAGGATGACGAAGGCGTGGTTGAGCGTGCGCCCGCGCATGAAGGCCAGCGGCGCGATCTCGATCTGCTGGCGCTCGAAGGCCTTCTGCACCTTGTCGAAGCCCATCAGGTCGTACAGCGCGTCGTACAGCGGGCGCAGGTACGGGTCCACCTTCTGGCCCAGGTCGCCCGGCAGGAAGCCCAGCTTCTCGCCGGCCTCCACCGCGGGGCGCGTGAGCACGATCCGCTGCACCGCGCTGCGCTCCAGCGCGTCCACCGCGCAGGCCACGGCCAGGTAGGTCTTGCCGGTGCCGGCCGGGCCGATGCCGAAGGTGATGTCGTGCTGCGCCATGTTCTCCAGGTAGCGCGCCTGGTTGGGCGTGCGCCCGCGCACCTCGCCGCGGCGCGTCTGCATGGCCAGCGTCTCGTCGCCCGGGTTGTCCAGCGCGGTATTGCCGTTGAGCATGAGCTGAACCTGCTCGGGCGGGATCGGACCGCGCGCCATCTCGTACAGGGCCTGGATCACCTCCATGGCGCGCTGCGCCTTGGCTTTGGGGCCCTCGACGCGGAATTGCTCGAAGCGGTGGGCCACCTTGACCTGCAGCGCGGACTCGATGGCTCGCAGGTGAGCGTCCAGTGGACCGCACAGGTGGGCCATGCGGGCGTTGTCCGGTGGGCTGAAGGTGTGTCTGAGAATCAAGCCGATAATCCCAAGGCAAAAAAAATGGCCCCAACCCTGGCTACGCCAGGCCCCCGAGGGGCGCGGTCGTTCTTGGGGCGGCCCGGCGAACGACCAAAAGGACACCGATGATAGGCAAGTTGACCGGCACCCTGCTGGAGAAGAACCCGCCCCAGATCCTGCTGGACTGCCATGGCGTGGGCTACGAGGTGGACGTGCCCATGAGCACCTTCTACCACCTGCCCGCCAGCGGCGAGCGGGTCTCGCTGCTCACCCACTTCGTCGTGCGCGAGGACGCGCAGATCCTCTACGGCTTCGCCACCACCGCCGAGCGCGACGCCTTCCGCCAGCTCATCAAGATCAGCGGCGTGGGTCCGCGCACCGCGCTGTCGGTGCTCTCGGGCCTGTCGGTGAACGACCTGGCCCAGGCCGTGAGCACGCAGGAGACCGGGCGCATCGTCAAGGTGCCCGGTATCGGCAAGAAGACGGCCGAGCGGCTGCTGCTCGAACTCAAGGGCAAGCTGGGCGTGGACCTGGGCCTCCCGGCGGGCGCCACGCGCAGCGACGCGCAGGCCGACATCCAGCAGGCCCTCATGGCCCTGGGCTACAACGAGAAGGACGCCGCCGCGGCGCTGAAGGCCTTGCCGGCGGACGTGGGCGTCACCGATGGCATCAAGCTGGCGCTGAAGGCGCTGGCGAAGTGAGGCTTTCGGTCCCCGGCTTGACAGGCAGGTTGTGCTGGATCAGACTAGTCAACTGACTAGTTTGGAGGCTGATCATGCACACATGGCCTGTTCAAGACGCCAAAGCCCGTTTCAGCGAATTCCTGGAAGCCTGTCTCGTCGAGGGGCCGCAGATGGTCACCAAGCGTGGAGCCGAAGCCGCCGTGCTGGTCCCTGTCGAGCAATGGCGGCGGCTGCAGGCGGCGGCGCAGCCCAGTCTGAAGCAGTTGCTGCTGTCGGACCAGGCCCGCACCAGAACACTCACGCCCGTGCGAGGCAGCGCCCGGCGCCGGCCCGTGCAACCCTTGTGATGAGTGGCATGTACCTGCTGGACACGAATGTGGTCTCGGAGCTGCGCAAGCCGCGTCCGCACGGGGCGGTGCTGGCCTGGATCGAACAGGTGGACGATGCCCATCTGTTCCTGTCGGCGGTGACCTTGGGCGAGATCCAGGCGGGCATCGAACTCACGCGCGAGCAGGACGCGGCCAAGGCCAGCGGGATCGAAGCCTGGCTGGAGCAACTGGCCGGGGCCTACAACGTGCTACCCATGGACGCCAGCGCTTTTCGGCGATGGGCGCGCCTGATGCACCGCAAGTCCGATACGCTGTATGAAGACGCCATGATCGCCGCGACGGCCCAGGCCCATGGCCTCACGGTCGCCACGCGAAACGTGGCCGACTTCCGGGCGTTCGGCGTCGAGATCTTCAACCCCTTCCGCTGATCCTGCATTTCCACGCTCGCCATCCATGAGCATCCAGACCGACGACTTCGCCCCCGCGCCTCGCGTGATCTCGCCGATGGCGACCTCGCCCAAGGAGGAGGCCATCGAGCGCGCGCTGCGGCCCAAGCTGCTCGACGAGTACGTGGGCCAGATGAAGGTGCGCGAGCAATTGGAGATCTTCATCGGCGCCGCGAAGAAGCGCGCCGAGGCGCTGGACCACGTGCTGCTGTTCGGACCGCCCGGCCTGGGCAAGACCACGCTGTCGCACATCATCGCGCAGGAACTGGGCGTGAACCTGCGCCAGACCAGCGGCCCCGTGCTCGAGAAGCCCAAGGACCTGGCCGCGCTGCTGACCAACCTCGAGCCCAACGACGTGCTCTTCATCGACGAGATCCACCGCCTCTCACCGGTGGTGGAGGAGATCCTCTACCCCGCGCTGGAGGACTACCAGATCGACATCATGATCGGCGAGGGGCCGGCCGCGCGCAGCATCAAGCTCGACCTGCAGCCCTTCACCCTGGTGGGCGCCACCACGCGCGCGGGCATGCTGACCAACCCGCTGCGAGACCGCTTCGGCATCGTGGCGCGGCTGGAGTTCTATTCGGCCGAGGAGCTCGCGCGCATCGTGCGGCGCAGCGCGGGCCTGCTGAACGCGCCCATCGACGACGACGGCGCCTTCGAGATCGCGCGCCGCTCGCGGGGCACGCCGCGCATCGCCAACCGCCTGCTGCGCCGCGTGCGCGACTACGCCGACGTGAAGGGCAGTGGGCGCATCAACAAGGACATCGCCGAGCGCGCCCTGGCCATGCTCGACGTCGATCCGCAGGGCTTCGACCTGATGGACCGCAAGCTGCTGGAGGCCGTGATCCACCGCTTCGACGGCGGGCCGGTGGGCCTGGACAACATCGCGGCCAGCATCGGCGAGGAGCGCGACACCATCGAGGACGTGATCGAGCCCTACCTCATCCAGCAGGGCTACCTGCAGCGCACGCCGCGCGGGCGCACCGCCACGCTGGCGGCCTACCGCCACCTGGGCGTGAACCCGCCGCGCACCGAGGGAGGCCTGTTCGGCGCCGCCGACTGAGCACGATGAGCCCGCTCGCACCGCCATGACCAGCCCGCCGACCGTCACGCCCCCGGACACCGCGGCGCTGACCAGCGCCACCGAGGCGCTGTACCGGGCGGCGCTCGGCCCGGGCCGCACGGCGCACTACCTGCCGGTGTTCGCGCGCTTCGACGAACGCGGCGTGGCGGGGACGTCGTGGAACCATGCGGCCGCGTGGCTCAACCTGAACTGGCTGCTGTACCGGCGCCTGTGGCGCCAGGCCCTGCTGTACGCCGTGGCCCTGGCCGCTGCGCTGGGCTTGTGGTGGTGGGCGCGCGGGTTCATGGCCACTTGGCCGGCTGGCGTGCGCTGGGGCCTGCTCGCCCTGATCGGCGTGCTGGCGGTGGCCGTGCCCGGCTGGTGGGGCACGGCCTGGTTGCACGCGGACGTGCGCCGGCGCATGACGGACGCCGTGCGGCGGGCGCGCACCGTGCAGGAGGCCTGCGGCCTGCTGCAGGCCGTCGGGCCGTTGCGCTGGGCCTGGGTGGTGGCGCTGTTGGTGGAACTGGCACTGCTGTTCGCACTGGGGGTGCGCACCGGGGCCGGCCCGGTCGCTGCCACGCGTGGGCCGGTCCCGGCGGAGCCGACCGTGGCCGAGGCGGCTGCGCCAGCCCCCGCGCCAGCGCCTGTCCCGATGCCGTCACCCGCCGCGCCGGCGTCCGTTGAGGTCGTCTCTGAGCCAGCACCGCCCCTGGTCTCGGCCTCATCCAGCGGCACGTCGGTGACGGGCCGCGTCACGGTGCAAGCGCCGGCACCGCCACCACCGCCACCCCCACCGATCCTTGCCCCCGTCACCCCGCCGAGCCCTTCACCCTCCCAGGCGCCCGCGGCCAGCGCCGACGCGCCCCGCGCCCGCTGGCAGGGCCACGGGGTGAACGTGGGCATCTTCGCCGACCCGGCCAACGCCGAGCGCGCTGCGTCCCGTCTGCGCCAGGCGGGCTTGCCGGTGCGCAGCGACCCCGTGGAGTCGGCGCGCGGTCCGCTCACGCGCGTGCGCGTGGGCCCGTTCGACACCCATGAACAGGCCGTGGCCGCCGCCGAGACGGTGCGCAACCTGGGCCTGGAGGCCCGCGTGTTCGGGCCCTGATCGGCCGGGCCCCACAGGGGCTTGTCGCGTCGCCGCCGGAAAGGGCTTCAGTCCACCGCGCCGCGCGCGTCCACGCGCAGCACGCGTTCCACGCGGCCCGCCAGCAGCCCACCGCGCACGCCGATCAGCGCGTCGTGCAGGTTCACCGTGGGGTCGCAGTGGCCCGGCACCAGCCACACGGCGTCGCCCAGCGCGGGCAGGGCCGCGCCGCGCAGCACGCCGTGTTCGTCGCCGCCATTGGCGAAGTCCAGCCCCTCGGGCAGCCACACGCGCGGCAGCCCGCTGTCGATGGCGTGGCTCTTGTGGCCGGCGTCGATCACGGCGCGCCCCTCGGGGCGGCTCATCACCTGCGCCTTGACGAACAGGGCGTGCTCGAACGTCGGTGAATCGCCGTCCGCGGTGTTGGCGGCGTAGTCGGCGTCCATGAACAGGTAGGAGCCGGCCTGCAGTTCGCCCCATTGGCCGCTGGCCGCCTCGTGCACGAAGGTGCCGGTGCCCGCGCCGGTCACCAGCGGCACCGCCAGGCCCGCGCCTTCGATGAGCGCGCGCGTGCGCGCCACGGCCTCGGCCGCGCGCGCCACGGTGGCGGCGCGCTCCTGCGGCGTGCGCTGGTGCTGGGCCGTGCCGTGGTAAGCCTGCAGGCCCGCCAGGCGCAGCGGCGCATGCGCTGCCACGGCCCGCGCCAGCGCCAGCGCCGGCTCGCCCGGTGCCGCGCCGCAGCGGCCATGGCCCACGTCGATCTCCACGAACACGTCGATGGCGCCCGGCGTTCGCACGCCGGCCTGGGCCAGGGCATGGGCCAGGCGCTCGACGCCCAGCGCGCTGTCCACCGCGATGGCGAAACGCGTGCCACCCACGCGCACGGCGCGCGCCAGCCGCGCGAGCTTGGCCGGGTCCACCACCTCGTTGCTGATGTACACGTCCGTGACGCCGGCAGCGGCCAGCGCCAGCGCCTCGCCCGTCTTCTGCACGCACACGCCCACCGCGCCGTGCGCCATCTGCAGCTTCGCCAGTTCGGCGCACTTGTGCATCTTGGCGTGCGGGCGCAGGCGCAGGCCGCGCGCCTGGCACCAGTCGGCCATGCGGTGCAGGTTGCGCTCCATGGCGTCCAGGTCGATCACCAGCGCGGGCGTGTCGATGGCGGCCACGCCCTGGCCGACGAGTCCCTGGAACCGTTCAGGCGTTGCGCTCATCGAGCACCCCTTCGTCATCCGGCACCTGCAGGTGGCTCACGTCGCCCCAGCCCACCAGGGCCAGGCCCTCGGGCGACCACAGCAGGCGGTTGACGGCGCAGTTGGCCAATTGCCAACTGCGCGGCGCCTGCAGCTCCAGCCGGGTGGCGGCGCGGTACAGCACGTCCAGCACACCGCCGTGCGCCACCAGCAGGATCTGCTCGCCCGGGTGGCGCGCGGCCAGCTCCAGCGCGGTGTCGACCACGCGCTCGCGCAGTTGCAGCAGGGTCTCGCCGCCGGGCGGCGCGAAGTCGGGCATGCGCTTGCGCCAGGCCAGGGTCTCGGTCGGGTAGCGCAGCTCCAGCTCGTCCCAGGTGTGGCCCTCGAAGCGGCCGAAGCTGCGCTCGCGCAGGCCGATGTGCGCGTGCACCGGCAGGTCGTGCGTGTCGGCCACCCCCTGGGCGGTGACGCGCGCGCGCTTGAGGTCGCTGCTGTAGATGGCGGTGATGGGCTCGTCGCGCAGGGCGTGCGCCAGCCGTTCGGCCTGCCAGCGGCCGTGGTCGTTGAGGTCGATGTCGGTGTGGCCCTGGATGCGCGTGTCGCGGTTCCAGGCGGTCTCACCGTGGCGCACGGCCAGGATGCGGGTGACTTGCAAGGTGCTTGGGAAGAGGGGTCGGTCTGGATGAAATGTACCGGGCCTTGCGACACAATGTCTTACATGGCCTCGTCCGATGGCGACTTCTCCTCGCTGTTCAATTTCCTGCCCATCGGCGCGTACCGCAGCGCCCCCGATGGGCGCATGCTGCGGGCCAACGAGGCGCTGGTGCGATTCAATGGCTACGACAGCGAAGCCGCGCTGATCGCCAGCGTCGGCGACATCGCCACCGAGTGGTACGTCGACCACCGCCGCCGCGACGATTTCCGCCACCTGCTCGAGCGCGACGGCTTCGTTCGCGCCTTCGTCTCCGAGGTGTACCGACACAAGACGCGCGAGCGCGCCTGGATCAGCGAGAACGCGCACATCGTGCGCGACGCCGATGGGGGCGTGCTGTTCTACGAAGGCACGGTGGAAGACATCACCGAGCGCGTGGCGCAGCAGCGCGACATCCGCGAGCAGCAGGACCGCATGCAGGCACTGGCCGACCAGATCCCCGGCATGGTGTTCTCGCTGGTCATCCACTACGACGGGACGCGCCGCTACCGCTACGTGAGTTCGGGCGTGCGCGAGCTGCTGGGCGTGTCGCCGGACGTGTTCCTGCAAGACCCGACCGTGATCTCGCGCGTGCTGCACCCCGACGAGCGCCCGCGCATGCAGGCCGAAACGCAGGCCCTGCTGACCGGCAAGGCCGTGCTCTCGGGCGAGTTCCGCGTCGTGACGCCGGACGGCCAGCAGAAATGGGTGCACAACCGCTCTTGCGAGGCCTACCGCGACAAGGAGGGCATCCACCGCGTGGGCGTGCTGCTCGACATCACCGAGCTCAAGCGCATGGAGGAGGCCCTACACCGCAGCGAGGCGCTGTGGAAGATGGCGCTGGAGAGCGCCGGCGACGGCGTCTGGGACTGGAACCTGGAGACGGGCGAGGAGTACCTGTCCGACAGCCTGCTCTCCATGTACGGTTACTCGCGCAAGGACGTCCACGGCGTGGCCGCCGACCTGGACGAGCGCACGCACCCGGACGACGTGCCGGGGATGCTCGCCGCGCGGCAGGCGCATTTCGAGGGGCGCACACCCGTCTACCGCAACGAACACCGCATCCGCACGCGCGACGGGCGCTGGATGTGGGTGCTCACGCGCGGCGCCGCGGTGCAGCGCGACGCCCAGGGCCGCCCGCTGCGCCTGGTGGGCACGCACACCGACATCACCGAGATCAAGCAGGCCGAGGAGCAGCAGCGCCAGTTCGAGGCGCAGTTGCGCGAGCGCCAGAAGATGGAAGCCATCGGTACGCTGGCCGGTGGCGTGGCACACGACTTCAACAACCTGCTGGCGGCCATCCTGGGCAACCTCGTGCTCGCGCGCGAGGACGTGGGCCCCGATCACCCCGCGCAGGAAAGCCTGATCGAGATCAACCGCGCGGCGATCCGTGCGCGCCAGCTCGTGCAGCAGATCCTCACCTTCAGCCGGCGCGATGCCCAGACCATGGAGCGGCGCCTGCTGCTGCCGCTGATGGAGGAGGCCCTGCGCCTGATGCGCACGCTGCTGCCGGCGGGCGTGCGGCTGAACCTGCGCCTGGACGGCCCGCCCCTGCCCGTGATGGCCGACGGCACGCAACTGCAGCAGGTGCTGATGAACCTGTGCACCAATGCCTGGCAGGCCTTCGAGGGGCGCGCCGGCGAGATCACCGTGGCCCTGCACGAGGAGGCGCTCGACGCGGCGCGCGCGCTGCAGCTCGGCGGCCTGAGCCCCGGGGCCTACGCTTGCCTGAGCGTGGCCGACAACGGGCCGGGCATGGACGACGAAACGCAGCGGCGCGTGTTCGAGCCCTTCTTCACCACCAAGGCGCCCGGCGCGGGCACGGGGCTGGGGCTGGCCGTGGTGCACGGCATCGTGAAGGCGCACAAGGGGGCCATCGCTTTGGACAGCGCGCCGGGGCGGGGCACGCGCTTCGACGTGTTCCTGCCGCTGGCGCCCGACGGCGCGCCGGTGGACGAACCCGGCGCCGCGCCCGAGGCGGCGGCGCTGCCCACGCTCGACGGGCGGCACCTGGTGTACGTGGACGACTACGAAGCGCTGGTGTTCCTGGTGCGCCGCCTGCTGACCAAGCGCGGGGCGCGCGTCACCACCTTCGAGTCGGGCCAGGCCGCGATCGATTGGCTCGCCGCGCATGGCGACGAGGCGATCGACCTGCTGGTGACCGACCAGAACATGCCGGGGCTGTCGGGGCTGGAGGTGGCGCGCGCCGCGCGCGAGCGGCGCCCGGCGTTGCCGATGGCCATCGTCTCCGGCCACGTGAACGAGGCGCTGGTGGCCGAGGCGCAGACCCTGGGTATGTGCGAGGTGCTGCCCAAGCAGGACAACATGGACGCGCTGGCGCAGGCCATCTGCGCGCTGCTGGAGTCCGCGGAGCGCGGTCGGCTGCCGGCCTGAATCGCGTCCTGGCCGCGGTTCAGCGGGGCACTTCGATGTTGACCTGCCGCACGCCCGTGGGCGGCGCGGGGAAGCCCTGCAAGGCCGCGTCGAGCATGGCGGTCCACAGCGCCGGCGTGCTGTTCCAGCGGCCATCGTGCGCGGCGCGCGTCTCGTAGACCACGCGCCCGCTGGCGGCGTCGCGGATCACCAGCGACACCGTGCGCTGGTAGTAGGGCGTCTCGAAGCGCGGCGCCATCATGGGGAAGAAGATCACTTGGCCCGAGCCGGTGACGACGTAGTCGCGCCCCGGCATGGCGAAGGGGTAGCCGCCGTACGGCCCCCAGCCCCAGGTGTCCCAGGGGTCTTCCCAGGGCGCGCGCGGCAGGCGCACGTTGCTGGCATTGACCTGGACCGCCCAGGGGGCCGACACGTTGGCGGCGGCGCGCGTCCAGCCCAGCTTGGCCAGCGAGGCCTCGGCGTAGCGCTCCAGTTCGTCCTGGCCGCGCCCGGCGCGTTGTTCTTGCTGCTGTGACGGCAGGCGCTCGAACCGGTAGATCTGCGGCGGGGCGGGCACCGCTGCGTTGGCCGCACGGTCTTGCCAGCGAGGGAAGCTCTCCACCTGGTTGTCGACCAGGATGACGGACGCACAGCCCGACAGCAGCAGTGCGGCCAGGGCGGGGATGAGAAGGCGGATCGAGGGCATGGACGTCTCCTGGCGTTGAAGCCCCTCGTGGCTGGCGATCAGCTGGCTTCGGCGGCGATGGGTATGACCGTGCGCGGCGCGGCCGGGTTCCCTTGCGCAGCGGGTTCGCTGGCCTCGGCGGCGGCTGGTGGCGTGGCCACGGGCTCGTCGTCGAAGGCCTTGTCGCCGTTGTCGTCCGGCACGCCGCTCGCCCGCAGGGTTTCAAAAGGAAACAGCGCACGGTCCATCAGGTGGCTGGGCACCACGTTCTGCAGCGCGTTGGCCATGTTCTCCACGCGGCCGGGGTACTTGTGCTCCCATTCGCGCAGCAGATTGCCCACCTGCTTGCGCTGCAGGTTCTCCTGGCTGCCGCACAGCGTGCAGGGAATGATGGGGAACTGGCGCACCTCGGCCCAGCGGCTCAGGTCCTTCTCGGGCACGTAGGCCAGCGGGCGGATGACCACGTGCTTGCCGTCGTCGCTCACCAGCTTGGCCGGCATGCCCTTGAGCTTGGCGCCGAAGAACATGTTGAGCAGCAGGGTCTGCAGCATGTCGTCGCGGTGGTGGCCCAGCGCGATCTTGGTGGCGCCGAGCTCGTCGGCCACACGGTAGAGGATGCCGCGGCGCAGCCGGCTGCACAGGCTGCACAGCGTCTTGCCCTCGGGGATCACGCGCTTGACGATGGAATACGTGTCCTGGTTCTCGATGTGGAACTTCACGCCGAGCTTGCCCAGGTACTCGGGCAGCACGTGCTCCGGAAAGCCGGGTTGCTTCTGGTCGAGGTTGACCGCGATCAGCTCGAAGTTCACCGGCGCGCGCTGCTGCAGCTTCATGAGGATGTCGAGCAGGCCGTAGCTGTCCTTGCCGCCCGAGACGCAGACCATCACGCGGTCGCCGTCCTCGATCATGTTGTAGTCGACGATGGCGCGGCCGACCTCGCGGCACAGGCGCTTCTCGAGCTTGTGGTTTTCCAGTTCGATGTTCATTGCCATTCCTTCAGGGTCACCATTGCCCGCTTTCCATGCGGATCGCGACCTCGCAGTCCTCGAAGATCTCCAGCTTGGCGATTTTCACGCGCACGCCGATCACACCGGGCAGTTGCATCAGCCGGCGCGTGAGCTTGCCGATCAGGCTCTCCAGCAGGTTCACGTGCTCGGCGGTGCACTCGTCGATGATGATCTGGCGCACCTTGCGGTAGTCGAGCACGTGGGTGATGTCGTCGTCCTTGGGCAGCAGGGGCTGCGTGCCCTGGTTCAATTCGGCGTCCACCTGGATCGGCTGCGGCGCGTGTTTCTCGCGGTCGAGGATGCCCAGGTTGGCGTCGAAGCGCAGGCCGGTGAGGGTGAGGATCTGGGTGGCGGCGGTCGTGGGGATCATGCGGTCCTCACATGAGGGAGAAGTCGCGCTCGAAGCGCATCAGGTGCTGGCCGCCGTCCACCAGCAGCGTGGTGCCGGTGATGGAGCCGTTGTCCAGCGCGAAGGCCACGGCGGCGGCCACGTCGGCCGGGGTGGACGAGCGGCCCAGCGGCGACTGCTGGTGCAGTTGCTGGAACTTCTCGTCGGTGAGCAGGTGGCTGGTGAGCGTGAGCCCTGGCGCCACGCCCACCACCCGCACGCGCGGCGCCAGGGCCAGCGCCAGCATGGTGTTGGCCGCTTCCAGCGCCGCCTTGGACAGGGTGTAGCTGAAGAAGTCGGGGTTCATGTTCCACAGCTTCTGGTCGAGCAGGTTCACCACCACGCCGCGCGCGTCGCGCTCGGCCAGGTGCGCGTGCAGGGCCTGTGCCAGCAGCACGGGCGCGCCGGTGTTGGCGCGCAGGTGGGCTTCCATGGTGGCGAAGTCGAAGCTGCCGGCGCTGTCGTGCTCGAAGGTGGAGGCGCTGTTGATGACCGCGTCCACCGCGCCGAAGCGCGCCGCCACGGCGGGCAGCAGCGCGCGCACGCTGGCTTCGTCGGAGAGGTCGGCGAAGAAGGTGTGGGCGCTGTCGGCGCGCCCGCTGGCGGCCTCGCAATCGGCGGCGGTCTGGCGCGCCTCGTGCAGCGAGTGGCGGTGGTGCACGGCCACGTTCCAGCCGGCCCTCGCGAGGGAGATCGCGATCTCCCGGCCCAGGCGCCGGCCGGCGCCGGTGACCAGCGCGATGCGAGGCGTGTGCGAAGAGGGCATGGGTGACAATCGGCGCGTGAACACCGCATCCGTGAACCAGCCCGGGAGTGTAGCCAGCCCCCTGACGGCCCGCATTTTCGCGGCCATCGACGCGGCGGGGGGGCAGCTGTCTTTCGAGCGCTTCATGAGCATGGCGCTGTACGAGCCGGGCTTCGGCTACTACGCGGCGGGCACGCCCAAGTTCGGCCACTTCCCGTCGCAGGGCAGCGATTTCGTCACCGCGCCCGAACTTACGCCGCTGTTCGCCCGCGCACTGGCCCGCCAGGTCGCGCAGGCCCTGGCGGCCACGGGCACGCAGGAGGTCTGGGAATTCGGCGCCGGCAGCGGCGCGCTCGCGGCCGAGCTCATCGCCGCGCTCGACGCCCTTGGCCAGCCGGTGGCGCGCTACACCATCGTCGAGCTGTCGAGCGAGCTGCGCGAACGACAGCGCGAACGGCTGGCCGCTTGCGGCGATCGCGTGCGCTGGGCCGACACCTTGCCCGAGCGAATCGAGGGCGTGCTGGTGGGGAACGAGGTCCTCGACGCCATTCCCGTCACGCCGCTGGCGCGCCGGGAGGGCGTCTGGCACGAGCGCGTGGTGGTGCGGGCGGGCGATGGCTTCGCCTGGGCGGATCGGCCCACCACCCTGCGCCCGCCCCTGGACGTGCCCGGCGAGCACGACTACTGCACCGAGGTGCACCCGCTGGTCGAGGCCTTCATCCGCACCATCGCCGATCGCCTCGCGCGGGGCGTGGCCCTGTTCATCGACTACGGCTTTCCCGAGGCCGAGTACTACCACCCGCAGCGCCACATGGGCACGCTGGTGGCGCACCGCGCGCACCAGGTGGACGACGAGGTGCTGGATCGCCCCGGCGAGAAGGACATCACCGCGCACGTGAACTTCACGGGCGTGGCGCTGGCGGCGCAGGACGCGGGGCTGGACGTCATCGGCTACACCAGCCAGGGGCGCTTCCTCATCAACCTGGGGCTGGTCGAACTCTCGCAGGGCGCCGATCCGCGCGAGCGCTCGCGCATGCAGATGCTGGTGCACGAGCACGAGATGGGCGAGCTGTTCAAGGTCATCGCACTCACGCCGTCGGGCGGCGGGGCCGGCTGGGTACCGGTCGGCTTCGCGCACGGCGACCGCACGCACCGGCTCTAGGAAGGTGGGCGCGTGATCCGCTGGATGATCGTCATCTTCCTGGCCCTGCTGCTGATCAGCTGGGCCACGCCGCTGCTGCGCCGTCTGGGCCTGGGCCGCCTGCCGGGCGACTTCCACTTCCGTGCTTTCGGCCGGGAGTGGTTCCTGCCGTTCGCCAGCACGGTGCTCCTGAGCTTCATCGCCGGGCTGATCGGCTATCTGATCTGAGGACTGTGCCGGCGCTGGCCGGGTATCTGGCGGGGGCTTGCAATTCGCGCCCACGGCCAGCATCTGATCGGCATGGACGCCACCACCCCTCTGCACGTCGTTTGCCCGCATTGCGGCACCACCAACCGGCTCGCGGCCGACGCCCTGGGCAGCGCGCCCGATTGCGGCCGCTGCCACCGGGCGCTGTTCACGGGTGCGCCGGTGTCGCTGGACGAGGCCGGGTTTCGCAAGACCATCGAGAAGTCGGACCTGCCGGTGCTGGTGGACTTCTGGGCGCCCTGGTGCGGCCCCTGCCGCACGATGGCGCCGCAGTTCGAAGCGGCGGCGCGCGAACTCGAGCCGCGCGTGCGGCTGGTGAAGCTCAACACCGAAGAGGCGCCCGCGCTGTCGGCGGCCATGAACATCCGCAGCATCCCCACGCTGGCCTTGTTCTCCGGTGGCCGGGAAATCGCCCGTCAGCCCGGCGCCATGGGCGCGGCGGACATCGTTCGCTGGGCGCGCGGCCATCTGCCGCGTTGAGCCGGGTTCACCGGCGCTCGGCCTATCATCCGTCGCCATGAGCGACACCCCCGCACGCGCCAGCGGCCGCCTGCTGGCCGACATCGGCGGCACCAACGCCCGCTTCGCTTTTCAGTCCGCGCCCGGCGAGCCCTTGAGCGACATCCGCGTGCTGCCCGTGGCCGACTACCCCGGCGTGCAGGACGCGCTGCGCGCTTACCTCGCGGACCTGGCGCCGCGCACGGTGCGCGCGGCGGCCATCGCCATCGCCAACCCCGTCACGGGCGACGAGGTGCGCATGACCAACCACCACTGGGCCTTCTCGCAGCGCGCGCTGCGCGAGGCCATGGGCTGGGACCGCCTGCGCGTGCTCAACGACTTCACCGCGCTGGCGCTGGCCTTGCCGGTGCTGCCGGACGCCGATCTGCGCCAGATCGGTGGCGGACAGCCCGTGCCACGCGCCGCGCGCGCGCTGCTGGGCGCCGGCACGGGCCTGGGCGTGTCCGGCCTGCTGCCGTGCGGCGACGGCGGCTGGGCGCCCCTGGAGGGCGAGGGCGGCCACGTCACGCTGCCGGCGGCCACGCCGCGCGAACGCCTGCTGATGGACGCGCTCGCGGCCCGCTACGGCCGCGCCTCGGCCGAGCGCGTGTGCTCCGGTGCGGGTCTGCTCGACAGCTTTCGCATCCTCTGTGAGGCCGATGGCGTCGCCGTGCAGGGCATCGAGCGCGCCGCCGACGTGACCGAGGCCGCGCTGCGGCACGGCCAGCCACAGGCGCTGGAGGCGCTCAACCTGTTCTGCGCGCTGCTGGGCTCGGTGGCTGGCAACCTCGCGCTCACGCTGGGCGCGCGCGGCGGCGTGTACCTGGGCGGCGGCATCGTGCCGCGCCTGGGCACCTGGTTCGACAACTCCCCGTTTCGCGAGCGCTTCGAGGACAAGGGCCGCTTCGGCGGCTACCTGCGCGCCATTCCGGTGTGGGTGATCACCGCGCGCGAGTCGCCCGCGCTGCTGGGCGCGGCCCGCGGCCTCGATGGCTTGGACTGAACCGCCGCTTGCGCTAACCTGATCACTCGTATGCTGCGCCCACAGGAGACCCCATGACCACCACCCTCAGAACCGTGCTCGTTTTCACCCCTGAGGACCAGGCTTGGCTGCGTCGCATGCAACTGGTGGTGCCCGACTACTGGCGCGGCCATGGCGCCGCGCCCATCCCGGGCGACGTGTTTCGCGTCGGCGGGCGCCAGTTCACCATCCAGGGCCGGCTGTGGGAGCACGACCTGCAGGGCCCGCTGCTGCGCGTGTTCGTGGGCTCGGCGCACGCCGAGAGCGATTCGGTGTTCGCCGGCATGTGAGCGGGCGCGCGGCTCAGCCGTCGTCCACGTCCCACTCGAACGCGCAGCGCTTGCAGCACACCGGCACCAGGCGCCGGGCGCCTTCTTCTTCAGCGGTGTGCCGCACGGGCCGCTCCGACAGGCGCAACTGCCCGTAGGCGTGGCAGCGCGGGCAGTTGGCCTGGTTGGCCACTTCCTCCGCATGCATCAGCAGGTAGACGTAGCGCTGCAGCGCCCACAGCGTGACGCCGGCGGTGAGCACCACGAAGGCGGTGTTCATGAGCTTCTCGCCCGCGCTGGCGCCCGCGAAGGCCTCGAAGCTCGCCAGCATGGCCACGGCCGCCAGCACCGCCAGGGCCATGTGCGCGTGGCTGGAGAGCAGCTCGCGCTCGTACCACTTGCGAAACCCCAGGCGCCGGATGCCCTCGGCGAGGGGCGGGTTGAGCGGGTTGATCGAGGACATGGTGGCCTCCGGCGGTTGGAGGGCCATGGTGCACCGAGGACCCGCGTGGGGCCAAGCCCGTTGGGCAATCTCGCCTGCCGCGCTCGGGCAATCGGACGCAACAGCCGGTAACGGTCGTGAGCGCCAGTGGTCGCTCAGCGCGTCGCCGCCGCGGCCGCCGCCTCGCGCAGGCTGGCCGCGTTGGCGGCCTCGGCGTCGGCGTGCACCGTGAGGTTAGGGTAGGGCAGGCGGATGCCGCGCGCGACGAAGGCGCCCTTGAGCCGGCGCAAGAACTCGCGCTTGACGCCCCACTGCTCGATGGGCAGCGTGCGGAAGCGGCAACGGATCACCACCGAGGCGTTGTCCCAGCGTTCGACGCCGGCCACCTCCAGGTCGGCCAGGATGCGCGCGCTGAAAGCCTCGTCGGCCCGCAGCTCGGCCGCCACCTCGCGGATCACCCGGACCACGGCGTCCACGTCCTCGTGCACCGAGACGGCGATGTCGCACACCGCCTGGCTGAAGCCGCGCGTCATGTTGACCACCGTGGTGATCTCGCCGTTGGGCACGTAGTGCACGTTGCCGTCGTAGTCGCGCAGTTGCACGTAGCGCAAGGTCACCTCCTCGACCACGCCGGAGTGACTGCCGAGCTGCACCACGTCGCCCTGGCGGATCTGGTTCTCCAGCAGCAGGAAGAAGCCGGTGAAGTAGTCCTTCACCAGACTCTGCGCGCCAAAGCCCACGGCCAGGCCGACGACACCGGCGGCGCCGAGGATGGGCGCCACCGACACGCCCAGTTCGCCCAGCACCAGCATGCCGGTGATGAGGCTGACCACCACCACCACGAGGTAGCGGAACACGCGGCTGAGCGTCTGGGCGCGCTTGATCGCTTCGCGGTCGTCGTCGAGCTGGCCGGCGATGCGGTCGCGCAGCAGGCGGATGGCGCGCCCGGCGACGCCGACCACGACCCAGGCCATGGCCAGGATGAGCACGATGCGCAGCCCGCTGGTGGCGACACTGCCCAGTCCCTGCCACCAGCCGGCGGCGACGTCGATGAGGTTCTGATTCATGGGGCTTTCTCCGTGTCCGGTGTCTCTTGCAAGGCGCGCAGGAAGCTCTCGCGCCACCAGTGCACGTCCTGCGCGCGCAGTCGCGCCAGCAGGGCCTGGTGGCGCTGCTGGCGCTCGGCCAGCGGCATCTGCAGCGCGCGTTGAATGGTCTCGGCGGTGCGGGCCATGTCGTAGGGGTTGACCAGCAGGGCCTCGGGCAGCTGTTCGGCCGCGCCGGCGAAGCGCGAGAGCACCAGCACGCCCGGGTCGTCCGGGTCCTGCGCCGCGATGAACTCCTTGGCCACCAGGTTCATGCCGTCGCGCAGCGGCGTGACCAGCGCCACCGAGGCCGCGCGGTACAGCCCCGGCAGGCGCCGGCGCGCCACGTTGCGGTGGATGTAGCGCAGCGGCATCCAGTCGAGCTCGCCGTGCTCGCCGTTGATGGCGCCCGAGAGGCTTTCGAGTTCGGCGCGCAGCGCGGCGTAGGCGTCCACCGACTCGCGGCTCGGCGAGGCGATCTGGATCAGCGTGGCGCTGCCCTGGTTCTCGGGGTAGTTCTGCAGCAGGGTGCGAAAGGCCTTGAGCCGCTGCGGCAGGCCCTTGGAATAGTCCATGCGCTCCACACCCACCAGCAGGCGGCGGCGCGCGTACTCGCGGCGCAACTGGTCGAACATGTCCCGCGCGTCCTTGCCGTTGGCCAGGGCCTGGAACTCGTCCACGTCGATGCCGATGGGAAAGGCGCGTACCTGCAGGGTCTTGCCGAAGGCGTTCCAGCCGTGCTCGCCCACCCACTGGGCCTGCAGCTCGTCGCTGGCGTAGCGCTCGAAGTGCGTCACATCGGCCTGGCTCTGCAGGCCCACCAGGTCGTAGGCGAAGAGCGAACGCATGAGCCAGTCGTGTTCGGGCAGCGCGGCCAGGATCAGCGGCGGTGGCAGCGGCACGTGCAGGAAGAAGCCCATGCGCTGCTCGCAGCCCATGGCGCGCAGCTCGGCGGCCAGCGGGATCAGGTGGTAGTCGTGCACCCAGATGATGTCGTCGGGCCGCAGCAGGGCCTTGAGCTTCTGCGCGAACAGCTGGTTCACGCGCCGGTAACCGGTGATGCCGTTGGCGTCGAAGTTGGCCAGGTCGAGCCGGTAGTGCAGCACCGGCCACAGCACGCCGCTGCTGTAGTTCAGGTAGTAGCTGTCGTGGTCCTCGCGGCACAGGTCCAGGGTGAACAGTTGCACCGCGCCGGCCTGCTGGCGGGTGACCTCGCCCTGGCCCGGCGTGCCGTTCTCGACGATGCGCCCGCTCCAGCCGAACCAGACGCCGCCACTGGCCTCCAGCGCCTGGCCCAGGGCCACGGCCAGGCCGCCGGCCGCGACCTTGCGCGGGTCGGCGAGGCGGTTGGAGACGACGACCAATCGGCTCATACGACGCTGTCCCAGTGGGCCGACAGCCGCACCGCTGCGTTGATCAGGCCCACCATCGAGTAGGTCTGCGGGAAGTTGCCCCACATCTCGCCGGTGGTGGCGTGCGTGTCCTCCGACAGCAGACCCAGCGGATTGCGCACCGCCAGCATGGCCTCGAACACCTCGCGCGCTTCGCGCACGCGGCCGGTGCGCGAGAGCGCGTCGATGCGCCAGAAGGTACAGATGTTGAAGGCCACCTCGGGCTTGCCGAAGTCGTCGGGCGCCTCGTAGCGGCGCATGTACGGGCCGTCGCACAGGTGGGTCTCCAGCGCCTGCAGCGTGGAGAGGAAGCGCGGGTCCTTCGGGTCGATGAAGCCGACCTCGGCCATCAGCAACACGCTGGCGTCCAGATCGCGGCCGCCAAAGCTTTCGGCGAAGGCCTGGCGCTCCTCGCTCCAGGACTCGTTCAGGATGCGCTCGCGCATGCCCTGCGCGTGGCCGGCCCAGTAGGCCGCGCGCTCGGGCAGGTGCAGGGTGCGCGCGATCTTGGCGAGGCGGTCGCAGGCGGCCCAGTTCATCAGCGCGGACGAGGTGTGCACGCGCGCGCGGGTGCGCAGCTCCCACATGCCCGCGTCGGGCTGGTCGAACACGCGCCGGGCGTGCTCGCCCACGGCTTCCAGCCGCTCGAATTCGGCCCGCCCCGGCGGGTGCAGCAGCCGGTGGTCGTGGAAGGCCTGCGAGGACGCGAGAACGATGTTGCCGTACACGTCGTGCTGGAAGTGTTCCTGCGCCTGGTTGCCCACGCGCACGGGACCCATGCCGCGGTAGCCGGGCAGGGAGTCGACGATGCGCTCCGGCAAATGGCGTTCCAGCCCCACACCGAAGAGGGGCTGCACGTGCCCGCTGCTGTCATGGCGTGCGCTGCCCACCACCACGTCGGAGAGCCAGCGCAGGTAGTCCTCCATGGTGCCGATCTCGGACAGGCTGTTGAGCGCCCGCACCACGAAGAAGGCATCGCGCAGCCAGCAGTAGCGGTAGTCCCAGTTGCGCTGGGTGTGCGCCGCCTCGGGGATGCTGGTGGTCATGGCGGCGACGATGGCGCCGGTGTCCTCGAACAGCGAGAGCTTGAGCGTGATGGCCGCGCGGATCACCGCGTCCTGCCACTCCAGCGGCAGCGCCAGGCGCTGGCTCCAGGTGCGCCAGTAGGCGCGCGTTTCCTGCTCGAAGTGGCGCGCCACGTCGCTCACGCTGCCCGCGATGGTTTCGTCGGGGCCGAGCAGGAAGTTGTGCTCGTGCACCAGCAGGAAGGGCTCGCCCGATAGCACGTGGCTGATGGGCGCATCGGTGTACAGCCGCAGCGTGAGGTGGTCGCCCACGTAGCGCACGTGGTTGCTGCCCGAGGTGATGGTCGGCGCTCGTGCCCCCCATTCGAAGCGCGGCGCCAGGTGCACGCGGATGCGCGGCGTGCCCTTGAGCGCGCGCACGCGCCGCGTGATCTGCATGGGCCGGAAGAAGCGCCCCCGCGAGGCGAAGCGCGGCGCGAAGTCGGTGACCTGCAGGCCCTGGCCGTGGCGGTCCCACAGTTCGGTCACCAGCACGGCGGTGTTGGGCTCGTAGCGCTGGCGCGTCTCGGCCAGGTCCTCGAGTTCGATCGCCCAGGAGCCGCTCGCGCCATCGGCGCCGCCCAGCAGGGAGCAGAACACCGGGTCGGCGTCGAAGCGCGGCATGCAGCTCCATACGACACGCGCGCGCGCGTCGATCAGCGCGCTGATGGTGCAGTTGCCGATCACGCCCATGTGCAGCGAGGCCGGCTCGGGCGATGCGAATCCGCTGGCGGGGGTCGTCATGGCTTCACCTCTTCGATCTGTTGTCGCAACCAGTCGCGCAGGGCCTGCGGGCTCTCGCAGCGCAGGCGGGCGATGCTCGGGCCATCACCCACCTTGAGGCCATCGCCGCCGTGCGATTGCACCACCGTGAAACCGTCCTCGTCCGTCACATCGTCGCCCGCGAACACGGGCCGGCGGCCCACGAACGGCGGCTCGCGCATGAAGCAATCGATGGCCGCGCCCTTGCTGGTGTGCGCGGCCTTCACCTCAACCACGGCCTTGCCGTGCAGCAGCCGCAGGCCGGGGTGTTCGGCCACGGCCTGTTCCAGCAGGGCCACGCAGGCTGCGCCCAGCTCAGGCGCCAGGCGGTAGTGCAGGGCCAGTGCGGTCTGCTTGACCTCCAGCAGCAGCGCCGGGTGGCGGGCGGCGAAGGGTTGCACGGCCATCACCACCGGGCCCAGGTCGGGCGTCACGGCGAGCCGGTCGATGCCATCGGCGCCGACGCGCAGCGCGCCGTGCTCGAAGGCGCCGGGCCAGTGCTGCACCGGCAGCCAGCGCTGCAGGTCGCCGCGCGCGCGGCCGGTGATCAGCGCGAGCGCTCCCCCCAAGCGCTCGTGCAGCGCATCGAGCAGGCTCGGCAGGTCGGGAGGGATCCGCACCGCATCGGGTCGGCTGGCCAGTTCGGCCAGGGTGCCGTCGAAGTCCAGAAACAGTGCCGACCCGTGGGCCGACAGAGTGGGCAGCGTCGTCATCAGCCCGAGACCGTACCCCAGGCCGGGGCCGCAGGGCAAGCCATGACGGCTTTGTCCCAGCCGCTGGGTGAGAGACTGCGCCGGTGCTTGACGCGGCCGGTCTCAGTCGTTCCAGATATCGCAGTGCAGCAAATGCTGGAGGCGAGCGGTGTGTAGGCGCTCACTTATCTGCTCGCCCTGCGCGCCATCGGCCTGGGCCTGGCGCACCGCGCCGGCGGAATCGAAGGCCAGCAGGGACTGCAGCGCCCGCTCCAGGCGCCGGGTGCTGCGCCGCACCGCCGCACCGCCATCGGCCTCGCTCAGGGCCTCGCCGTCGATCACCCGGAGCAGTTCGCGGCAGCGCGCGGGCTTGCGCAGGGCGTCGCAGCGCTGCAGACGCCGCAGCGCCTCGGCGGCGTCCAGCGCCTCGGGCGCGGGCCAGTCGGCGCGCTCGCGCTGCGCGATCTGGGCCAGTTCCTGCAGGGCGTTGGGCACGCGCCAGTGCGCACCCAGCGCCTGCTGCGCCGCGCCGTCCAGTCCGGCCACGAGCCAGGCCCAGCGCACCGACAGCGGCGCGTCGGTGAACAGCGCCTGGGCGTCGGTTTCGCCGGGCAGGCTCGGGGGCAGGGCATCCACCTGTGCGCGCACGGACGGCGGCAGCAAACGGGCCAGGGCACCACAGTCGCGCAGCGTTTCGACCATGCGTCCGGGCCGCGCTTCCATCAGGCCGCGAGAAAGTTCTTGCCACACGCGCTCGGGCACCAGGTGGTCGACCTCGCCGCGCTCGACCATGGCGCGCATCAGGGCCTCGGTCTCGGGCGCGATGCCGAAGCCCGGCCAGCGCGCGCGAAAGCGCGCCAGCCGCAGGATGCGCACCGGGTCTTCGGCGAAGGCCTCGGTGACGTGGCGCAGCGTGCGCGCGCGCAGGTCGGCCAGGCCGCCCCAGGGGTCGATCAGCGGGGCGCTCTCCGGGTGGCCGGCGTCCTCGGCGGCCACGGCCATGGCGTTGATGGTGAGGTCGCGGCGCGCCAGATCCTGCTCCAGCGTGACGTCGGGCGCGGCGTGGAAGGCGAAGCCGTGGTAGCCGGGCGCGGTCTTGCGCTCGGTGCGCGCCAGTGCGTGTTCCTCGCGTGTCTGCGGGTGCAGGAAGACGGGGAAGTCGCGTCCCACGGGCTCATAGCCTTCGGCCACCATGGCCTCGGGCGTGGCGCCGACGACGACCCAGTCGCGGTCGGCCTGCGCGGGGGCCGGCAAGCCCAGTTCGCGCACCATCAGAGCGTCGCGCACCGCGCCGCCCACCAGATAGATCTGCATGCGGCGAGTGTAGGCGGCGGGGCTGCGCCCACCATGCGGCGCGGGGGCTGTTTCGTATCAGCGTGTCGCCGGGCGCAGGCGGTAGGGTTCGTCGAAGTCGATGAAATCGCGCTCCGCGAGCGCGTCGTCGATCCAGGCCTTGACGCCGGGCAGCGCGAGCACACGATCGACGTAGGCGCGCACCGCGTCGGACACCGGCAGCCCATAGGTGCGGATGCGCGTGCAGACCGGCGCGAAGAAGGCGTCGGCGATGGTGAAGCCGCCGAACAGCAGGCCGTGCGCGGGCTGTGCGGCGAGCAGCTCGCCCCACATGGCCTCGATGCGGGCGACGTCGGCGCGCAGGCCGGCCTGGTCGCGCCAGAGCAGGGCGCCGGTGTCGGGCAGCGAGGCTTCGATGTTCATGGGGCAGTGGTTGCGCAGCGCCGAGAAGCCGCTGTGCATCTCGGCGCAGACGCTGCGCGCGCGGGCGCGTTGGCGGGCATCGGCGGGCCAGAGCCCTTTCTCGGGGAAACGCTCGGCCAGGTACTCGGCGATGGCCAGGGAGTCCCAGACCGCGAAGCCGTCGTCGACCAGGGCCGGCACCTTGCCGAGGGGGTTGACGGCTTTGGCGCGCCGCTTGAAATCGGAGTCGGCCTCGAATGAGTCGAAGCGGATCAGGACCTCTTCAAAGGGGATGGCGGCCTGGCGCATGAGCACCCAGGGGCGCATGGACCAGGACGAGTAATTCTTGTTGCCGATGAACAGTTGCAGGGGCATGGGGGGTCTCCGTGAGAAGACCGCATCCTAGGCCCGCGCGGCGCCGCGATCCATGCGAAAAAGCGGCCCGATGGATGCGGGCCGTTCATGAATGCTTTTGTCTGCGGATCGCTCAGGCGTATTTTTCGAGGATGCGCGTGGAGCGTTCCACGTCGCGCATGGCCGAACCTTCCACGGCGGATTCGGCCACGGCCTCCATCAGCGAACAGGCCATCATGCGGTAGAAGGCCTTGTCCATGGCCTTGCGGGCGGCGGCCATCTGCTGGGCCACCTCCTCGCAGGAGCGCTCGGTCTGCACCATGTCGATGAGCCCGCGGATCTGCCCCTCGATGCGCTTGAGGCGGTTGACCACGTCGCGCTGGCTCTCGTTGCGCGGCAGGCCGGCGTGGCGGGGGGGGTGCGAAAGGCCGTCGTGCTGGGTCATGGTCCACCTATCAGTGAAAGGTACTCATTTCGGAGGCGCGAGTGTGCCCCGAAACACCAACCCCGTACAGTTCGCCGGACACAATCGTGATCAAGATCCGATCAACGTCGCACCTGCTTCCGCAAATGCAGTAGTCGGGTGCGCGCATTGCGCTCGCCGAGGTAGGTGGGCGCGATGGCGTGCACGCTCGACGGCGTGATGCCCAGGCTGTCCAGGCCGGGCAACGTGCCGCTGGCCACGTTGGGCACGGACAGCGAGGCGACGTTGTCGCGGCTCATGAGCGGTTCGCCGGGCAGCAGCTCCAGCAGGGCCGCCTGCCAGCGGCCCACCGCCAGCGGCAGGCCGATCACCGGGCGCTCGGCGCCGCTGAGCCGGCCCGCGAGCCGCACCAGCTCGCGCAGCGTGAGCACCTCGGGCCCCGCGCACTCAATGGTGCGGCCGATGCTGGCGCGTCCGATGGCGTCCTCGTCCAGGCAGACCGCGATCGCCTCGGCCACGTCTTCCACCCAAACCGGCTGCAGGCGCGCGTCGGCGCCGGCCAGCGGCATGACGGGCGAGACGCGCTGCAGCCGGGCGAACAGGTTGAGGAAGTGGTCGCCCCGGCCGAAGATGACGCTGGGGCGCAGCAGGGTGAGCGCCAGACCGGTGGCGCGCAGCACCTCTTCGCCGCGCGCCTTGCTGCGCTGGTACAGGGAGGGGCCGTCGGCCGAGGCGCCCAGCGCGCTCACGTGCACCAGCCGGCAGGCCGCGTCGGCCAGGCAGGCCTCGGCGATGGCCAGGGGCAGCTCCACGTGCACACGCTCGAAGGCCTCTTCATTGCCGTGCAGGATGGCCACCAGATTGACCACCGCGTCCTGTCCTTCCATGAGGCGCAGCAACTGGCGCGGGTCGTGCACGTCGGCTTGCACCACCGTCACGCGCGGCAGGGGCAGCACGGCGTTGGCCTTGGCGATCTGGCGCGTGGGCACCGTGATGTGCCAGCCGCGCCGCTGCAGCTTTTCGCAGACGTGGCGGCCGACGAAGCCGGTGCCGCCGAGCACGAGGACCTTCTTCATGACGCACCTCCTGGAGCGCGGGCTCCCTAGGGTAGTTCGGTGTTTTCGGCGGGCGCGGCCCCGCTGCGCGGTCCCACGCTGCCCAGCCGCTGGCGCAGCGACTGCGGCGCGCCGCTCATGAGCGCCGCGTAGTTCACAGTGTTGGTCAGCACGCGCTGCACGTAGTCGCGCGTTTCCTCGAAGGGAATGTTCTCGGCCCAGACCTCGCCGGGCAGCACGGGGCCGTTGCGCCAGGCGCGGGCGCGCGAGGGGCCGGCGTTGTAGGCCGCGGCGGCCAGCGGCAGCGAGCCCTCGAAGTCGTCGAGCGCGAACTTCAGGTAGGCGGTGCCGATCTGGATGTTGGTGTCGCGCTCGTTGATGTGGTGCGGGCGGAAATCGCTCAGGCCGATCTTGCGCGCCGTCCAGCGCGCCGTGGCGGGCATCACCTGCATCAGGCCGGAGGCGCCGACGTGCGAGCGCGCCTCCACCACGAAGCGGCTTTCCTGGCGGATGAGGCCGTAGACATAGGCCGGGTCGAGGCCGATGTCGCGCGTGCGCGCCACCACCTGCTCGCGGTGCGGGGTGGGGAAGCGCTGCTGCATGTCGATGGCCTCGCGTGTGCGCTGGCTGGTGTTGATGCAGCGGTCCCACAACTGCTCGCGGCAGGCCAGGTCGGCGGCGGCGAGCAGCTCGCGGTCGGGCATGCCGCCGGGCGTGTGCAGGGCCACCTGGTAGTTCCACTCACGCACACCTTCGCCGCGCAGGCCCAGGCGGATGGCTGCGAGCGCGCGGCGCAGGCCGGGGTTCTGCTCGGCGGCGCGGCGCTCCTCGGCCGTCAGCGGCTCGGGCGGCGCGGGCGCCACGATCGGCAGACCCAGCGACTCCATGGCCAGCATGCCGTGGAAGTCGCGCGGCGAGGCGATGGCCTCGTAGATCTCGCGCGCCTGGGCGCGCGCCACGCTGGCATCGGGCTCCTGCAAGGCCTCGATCGAGCGCGCGCGCCAGTAGGTCCAGCCGATCTCGCCGCGCTGCGCGGGACTCATGGCGTAGATGGCGTCGCGCACCGCGTCCCAGCGACCCAGGCGCAGGCCGGCGCGCGCCATCCAGGCCAGGTGGTCGTCGGTCATGAAGCGCAACTCGCCCTTGGCGAAGTACGACAGCGCCTCGGCCTGCAGGCGCTGCGCCGAGCGCTTGCCGATCACGCCCCAGAGCCAGCCGCGCTCCTCGGCCGTGAGCTGGGCGCGCCACTTGAGGCTGTCGAGCTCGCCGGCCGCCAGCACCGGGTCTTGCGAGGCCAGGCGGATGATGGCCAGGGTGACCAGTTCCTTGGTGCGCGGGCGGATGGCGGTGATTTTTTCGTCGAGGTATTTCGCGGGGTTCGCCGCGATGGCGTCCACCGTGGACACCGCTTCGGGCTGCACCAGCCCCACCGCCTGGGTGGCCGCGCGGCCGCGGCCCACTTCCATCATCAAGCGCGCGCGCTGCCAGGCCACGGCGGGGCGCAGGTGGCCACTGGCCAGCAGCGCCTGCGCGGCGGTGGCGCAGCCGTCGTCCGCGTCGCGCTGCGCCAGCCAGAGTTCGCGCACGCGCTCGGCCGCCACCTCGGGCGGCAGGCGGCTGCCGGCGGCGTCGAGCATCACCGTGTAACAGGTGATCTGGCGGTCGTCGTTCATGCGGAACAGCGGGCGCTCGGTCTCGAAGCGCGCCCAGTCGCGGTTCTTGCCGAGCTGCAGCAGCCAGTCGTTGCGCAGGCGGTCTTCCCAGTAGGTGCCGGCCATGGCGTCGAGCGCGGCGCGGATCTCGGTGGCGGGCGCGGAGTCCAGGCGCGCGCGCATCTCCCAGTAGCGCGCGAGAGGCTCCAGCACATGGCCGCGCGCGGCGGGCAACAGGCGGGTGAGTTCGCTGGCCTGGCCGCGTCGGGAGGCTTCGCTCATGGACAGCACGGTCTGGTCGGGCGCGGCGGTCTGCGTCCACGCCAGCGACGGCAGCAGCAGCGCCGCCATAATGAGCCGCGCCCCGGGAGCGGGGCGGGCCGCGAAACGCGCCATCCAGCGCTTGCGAAATCCCTGCATATCGACCTTCGTGACGTACAGCCGATTATGGACAGCAACGACGGCCAGAGTTCCCCTTCACCCGTGCACAAGACGGCCGGCGGTTCGCCCGGCGAGCAGAAGGCGCAGTGGCGAAAGGCGCTGGTGGACAAGCGCCAGCGCCTGTCCGATCGCCTGTGGCGAAACGATCAGTTGCAACGGGTGATGCGCGTGTGGCTGGTGAACCGCCCCGACACCATCATCGGGGCCTACTGGCCCATCAAGGGCGAGTTCGACCCGCTGCCCGCGTTGTTCCGCTGGCAGGAGGCCGGGCTGGAGGAAGACGCGCAAGGCCAGCAGCGCCACCGCCGCATTGGCCTGCCGGTGGTGAACAAGATCGACAAGACCCTGACCTTCTACACCTGGTACCCGGGCTGCCCGATGGAGGAGGACGCCTACGGCATCCCCAAGCCCAAGGACACCGAGATCGTGCACCCCACGCTGATCTTCGTGCCCTGCGTGGGCTACGGTCCGGGTGGCTACCGGCTGGGTTACGGCGGCGGTTTCTACGACCGCACGCTGGCCACGCTGCGGCCCAAGCCGTTCACCGTGGGCCTGGGTTATGACTTCGCCTTCCTGCCCTTGCTGCGGCCCGAGCCGCACGACGTGCCGCTGGACGCGGTGCTGTGCGACAAAGGGGTCGCCTGGCCCGTGAGCTGAGGCGCCCGCGCTCCGCCGCCGTGCGGGCCGCTGCCCCCGGGGGTTGAATCGATCGCCTGCTCAGGGGTGCTCCGCGCTGGCGTGCACCTCGCTGATGCGCCGCTCGCGCCGGATCAGGTAGAGCCCGCTGCCGACCACGACCGCCGCACCCAGCCAGGTGTGCGGGCCCGGCAGGGCCTGCCAGATCAGCCAGTCCAGCCCCAGGCCCCAGGCGAGCGCGCTGTACTCGAACGGCGCGACGATGGACGCCTGGCCGTGGCGGAAGGCTTCGGTGATGGCGAGCTGACCGCAGAAGCCCGTGATCGCCAGCGCCAGCAGCAGCGGCAGGTCGGCGCGCGCGATGGGCAGCCAGTTCGGCAACGCGAGCAGACCCGCGCCCACGGCCATGGACAGCATCATGGTGAGGATCAGCGACTCGCTGGTGTCGGTGCGGCTGGCCAGGCGGCCCGCCACGGCGGCCACGGCATAACACAGCGCCGCGCCCAGGATGGCTAGGCCGCCGGCGGTGACCAGACCGGACTGCAGGTCGGCGCCGCTGGGGCGCAGTGCGATGAGCACCCCCCCGAAGCCCGCTGCGATGGCCCACCAGTGCGCGGCCGGCACGCGTTCCTTCAGCACCGGCACCGACAGCGCCGTGATCAGCAGCGGCGCGATGAAGAACAGCGTGTACGCGGCCGACAGCGGCAGCGTGCGCACGCCCATGGTGAACAGCGTGAGCATGGCGATGCCCAGCACGCCGCGCAGCGCGTGCAGCGGCCAGCGCGCGCGCAGCACCGTGTGCCAGGTGCCGCGCCAGGCGATGTAGACCAGCACCAGCGGCAGCGCGGTGAGGCCGCGCAGCGCGGCGATCTGCAGCGCTGGGTAACGCGCCGCGAGCGTCTTGAGCACCGCGTCCATGAGCGCGAAGAAGCCCACGGCGATGAGCATGGCAACGATGCTGCGCAGGTTGCCGTTGCTGGGTGAGGACATGTGTGGGAGCGAAGAGCGTTAAGTGCGAGGGTGCCGCGGAACCGGCTTTGCCGGGCCGCAGGCGCCGCCCCCTGGGGGGTGACGCCGAAGGCGGCGCGGGGGGTTAGTCAATTTGATCAACCGTGTCGGGATCCGGCACATCGCCGATCGCCTCGCGCGTGGCGGCGGCCTGGCCCAGCAACCAATCGGCGAAGGCCTTCACCTCGGGTCGGTGCTCGCTGCGCGGCGCCATCACCAGCCAATACACCAGGGGTGAGTCGATGCGCGTGTGAGGCAGCGGCTCGACCAGCGCGCCGCTGGCCAGGCTTTCGGCCACCAGCGGCAGGCGCGCCAGCGCCACGCCCTGGCCGATGACGGCGGCCTGCACGATCTGCTGCGCGTAGTTGAAGTACAGCCAGCGCTGCGGGTTCAGGCGCGGCTTGCTGCTGGCCGCCTTGCGCCCGCGCGGCGCGGTCTCGGGGCCCGCGAAGTGCTCCAGCCAGCGCTGCCAGGTGAGCCACTCCAGGTGGCGCGTGCGGTGCGCGTCGCCCGCCTCGATGAGCGAGCAGCCCGCCAGGTCTTCGATGCGCTGGATGGGATGGCTCTGCAGCAGCCAGGGGCTGGCCACGGGCGTGAGCTTCTCGCCGAACAGGCGGATGGCACCCGGCGGCACCGCCTGCGGCACCGCGTAGCGCAGCGCCATGTCCACGTCGGCCGTGGCCAGGTCCACCGCCGAGTCGGTGGCGTCGATGCGGATGTCGATGTCGGGGTGGTCGCGCTGGAAGGCCTCCAGGCGCGGGATCAGCCACATGGAGGCGAAGGAGGCCCAGGTGGTGATGGCCACGCTCTTGCGCCCCGCGCTCTGGCGGATCTGGCGCACGGTGTTGTCCACGCGCTCCAGCGCCGTGCCGGCGGCGCGCAGCAGCATGGAACCCGCGCTGGTGAGTTCCACCGCGCGCGTGTGGCGCAGGAACAGCGAGGCGCCCACCTCGTCCTCCAGCGCCTGGATCTGTCGGCTCACCGCGCTTTGCGTGAGCGACAGCTCCTCGGCCGCGGCGCGGAAGTTCAGGTGCCGTGCCACCGCTTCGAAGGCGCGCAGGTGGCCCATGCCGATGGGCCGGGTGCGGGGGTGGCGGGGTGTCAGGCTCATGACGATTGATGCGGTGAACGAATCAATAGCTTAGCCGGCTTTCATTGGACGTGTTGCACACCAAGCCCGACGATGACATCCGCGCCAATACCCCCTGGTGCATGGAGAAACCCCATGGAAACCCGTTCCGAATCGGCATCAACCTCCCAGCGTCGCGGCTTCGTCGTCGGCGCCCACCGGGCCATCAGCCTGCGTCCCGCCGAAGACAGCCGCCTGATCGTCACCACCGGCCGCGCCTGGGTCACGCTCAACCTGCCGCACCAGCCCGACGGCCTGGGCGACCACGTGTTGCGCGCCGGCGAATCGCTGTTCGTGCCGGCCGGCGCCCATCTGGTGATGGAGCCCTGGATCCGCGGCGAGGCGCTGCGCTTCGACTGGGCCGTCATCCCCCAGGCCGAGGCGCGACCGCAACGCTTCTCGCGCGAAGTGGTCGCGCCCTCCCGCGAGCTGGCCACCGCGCTGGGCCAGGCCACACTGGCCTTCGGGCGCCTGCTGCGCGGCGTGCTCGGTTACACCGAGTTCCTCGTCGCCGGCCGCGGCCGCGTGCTCTCGCGCTTCGAATCAAACCCGCCTTGAGGTTTTCTTCGGGGCCTTCTTGCGCGGCGCGCGCGCGGCCACCGCGGCCTGCAGCGCCAGCCGCGCCCAGGGCTGCATGAGCGCAGGCGACTCCATCGCCTCCTCAGGCGCCGTGAAGTAGTGCAAGCGCATGGCCTTGCCCTTGGCCTCATAGACGAAGGGCCGGCAGCCCGCCGCCAGCCACTGCGGCTCGGTCTCGGCATTGGCCTTCAGGTAGAGCGTGTTCCAGGCGATCAGCCCCAGGTTCATGCCGTCCACCGACAGGCCCCAGCCGCCGAACATGCGCCGGGCCACCACGTGGCCCAGAGGCGACAGCAGTTCACAGGCGTGCTCGACGAGGGGGTCGGGGGCGGTGGGCATGGGCGGATGAGAAGGTGGGAGGCAGAATCCTCGCATGGCCAGACCCAAGTCAGCTACCCACGATTTGAAACGCGATGAGATCCTCGACGTCGCCGCCCAGTGCTTCGCGCGCCAGAGCTTCCCGGCCGCGAGCATGAACGACATCGCCAAGGCCTGCGGCACCAGCAAGGCGCGGCTCTACCACTACTACGAGAGCAAGGAAGCGATCCTGTTCGACCTGCTGGACCGCTACACCCAGCGCCTGCTCGCCCTCATCGGCGAGGCCGAGGGCCGGGCCCAGCGCAAGAACCTGTCGGAGCGCGACGCGCTGAGCGAACTGGTGCGCGCCTTCCTGGCCGAGTACGAGACCAGCGCCACGCGCCACGCGGCCCTGGTGTCCGACACCAAGTTCCTCGGCCCGGCGCAGCGCGAGCAGGTGGTCAACCGCCAGCGCGACGTGGTGGCCGCCTTCACCCGCTTCATCAAGCGCGCCTACCCCGAGCGCGTGACCCCCACCAACCAGGCCGCGCTCACGATGATGCTGTTCGGCATGATCAACTGGACCTTCATCTGGCTGCGCCCCGGCGGCCCCATGAGCTACGCCGGCTTCGCCGAGGAGGTGGTGGCGGTGCTGGAAGGCGGCCTGGCCGGCCGTCGGCCCGAGTGACTCGAAGGGGATTTCTGGCGTTTACGTATATGAAACGAGTTTCGATTAGTTAAAATTCTCGCTTCCCCACCGGAGACAGACCCCCATGAGCAAAGCCTTCGCCTCCCAAGCCGACCTGCAGGACAAGAAGATCACCTTCGAACAGCTCAGCCCGCACTGCTGGGCCTACACCGCCGAAGGCGACCCGAATTCGGGCGTGATCATTGGCGAGAAGTTCATCATGGTCAGCGACGCCACGGCCACGCCCGCCATGGCGCAGGACCTGATCGCGCGCATCCGCGAGGTCAGCGACAAGCCCATCAAGTACGTGTTGCTCACCCACTACCACGCGGTGCGCGTGCTGGGCGCCAGCGCCTACGTGGCCGAAGGGGCCACCGAGGTCATCGCCAGCCGCGGCACCTACGAGCTCATCGTCGAGCGCGGTGCCGAGGACATGCAGAGCGAGATGGAGCGTTTCCCGCGCCTGTTCCGTGGCGCCGACAGCGTGCCCGGCCTGACCTGGCCGACGATGGTCATCGGCGACGGCAAGCCCGGCCGCCAGGGCTCGCTGACGGTGGACCTGGGTGGCGTGAAGGTCGAGATCTGGCACCCTGGCCAGGGCCACACGCGCGGCGACACCATCGCCTGGGTGGAAGACGAGAAGGTGCTGTTCAGCGGCGATCTCGTCGAGTACGAGGCGGGTGTCTACACCGGCGACGCCCAGCTCGAGGAATGGCCCGCCACGCTCGAAGCCCTGCGCGCGCTCAAGGCCGAGGCCATCGTGCCCGGCCGCGGCGAGGCCATGAAAGGCAATGCCGACGTGAACAAGGCGCTGGACTACACCCAGCGCTGGGTCACCACCCTGTTCCAGGCCGGCAAGGAAGCCGTGGCCGGCAACATGGACCTCAAAGCCGCCATGGCCCACACCCGCAAGAGCATGGACCCGGTCTTCGGCCACGTCTTCATCTACGAACACTGCCTGCCCTTCGACGTGAGCCGCGCCTACGACGAAGCCAAAGGCATCAAGAACCCGCGCATCTGGACGGCGGAGCGGGACAAGGAGATGTGG
>NZ_DATIGV010000107.1:0-63696 GCF_035481345.1 Hydrogenophaga sp.
CCACTGTGGGCCTCATCTATAAGCTGGGCGCTGAGCTAGCGACAGCCGGCATAGGCTACGTCATCGTCGGCCTGCTGATCGGCGGCACCGCCGGCTCGATCATGGCCAAGCGCGTCGAGATGACCAAGATGCCGGAGCTGGTCGCCTTCATGCACAGCATGATCGGCCTGGCGGCGGTGTTCATTGCGATTGCCGCGGTGGCCGAGCCGTGGGCCTTCGGCATCACGGGTGCGGGACAACCCATTCCGGCCGGCAACCGGCTGGAGCTGTTCCTCGGTGCGGCGATCGGTGCCATCACCTTCAGCGGCTCCGTCATCGCGTTCGGCAAGCTGTCGGGCAAGTACAAGTTCCGTCTGTTCCAGGGCGCGCCGGTGGTCTTCAGCGGCCAGCACATGTTGAACCTGGTGCTCGGCATCGCCACCGTCGCGCTGGGCCTGGTGTTCATGTTCACCGAGAACTGGACGGCGTTCTTCGCGATGCTCGCGTTGAGCTTCATCCTCGGCGTGCTGATCATCATCCCCATCGGTGGCGCCGACATGCCGGTGGTGGTGTCCATGCTCAACAGCTACTCGGGCTGGGCGGCCGCGGGCATCGGCTTCAGCCTGAACAACCCGATGCTGATCATCGCGGGCAGCCTGGTGGGCAGCTCGGGCGCGATCCTGAGCTACATCATGTGCAAGGCCATGAACCGCTCGTTCATCAGCGTCATCCTGGGCGGCTTCGGCGGCGAGGCGGGCGCGGCGGCCAGCGGCGGCGTGCAGCGCACGGCCAAGAGCGGCAGCGCCGACGACGTGGCCTTCATCCTGGGCAACGCCGAGACGGTGGTCATCGTCCCGGGCTACGGGCTGGCGGTGGCGCGCGCGCAGCACGCGGTGAAGGAGCTCGCGCACAAGCTCACCGAGAAGGGCATCACGGTGAAGTACGCGATCCACCCGGTGGCCGGGCGCATGCCGGGGCACATGAACGTGCTGCTGGCCGAGGCCGAGGTGCCTTACGACCAGGTCTTCGAGATGGAAGACATCAACGGCGAGTTCGGCCAGGCCGACGTGGCGATCGTGCTGGGCGCCAACGACGTGGTGAACCCGCTGGCGCTGCAAAAGGGCAGCCCCATCTACGGCATGCCGATCCTGGAGGCCTACAAGGCCAAGACCGTGATCGTGAACAAGCGCTCCATGGCCGCCGGCTACGCCGGCCTGGACAACGAACTGTTCTACATGGACAAGACCATGATGGTCTTTGGCGACGCCAAGAAGGTGGTGGAGGACATCACCAAGGCGGTGGAGTGAGCGCCGCCGGGCCGCTCCCCAGGCGCTCGGCCCTGCAGTGCGCAGCGCGGAGGGCTACCGAATGAGCCGTCGCCCGCTCGGCGAGCGTTTGCGCAAGGCCTGGGACGATCCCCGGGCTGTGGGCGTGAAGCTGTTGCAGGGGGCCATCGACAGCCTGCGGGGCTACTCCTACGACTTCGACAAGAACGGCGAACGCCGCCTCCTGGAGGTGCTGTCGGCCCTGCCGGTGCACACGGTGTTCGACGTTGGCGCCAACGTGGGTGACTGGTCGCTGGCGGCGGCGCGGGCGCTGCCGGCGGCCGATATCCATTGCTTCGAACTCTCGCCGCGCACCTTCGAGACCTTGAGCGCGCGCGTGCAGGGGCCGCGCTTTCACCTCAACAACTGCGGCATGGGCCGCGAGAGTGGCAGCGTCAGCTTCAAGGACTACGGCGAGAACTCCACGGTCAACACCCTGCTGACCACGGCCACCTACCACGACGCCCGCCTGAGCGCTGTCACCTCCACGGCGCGCATTGTCAGCGGCGACGACTATTGTCGCGAGCGCGGCATCGAGGCCATCGACCTGCTCAAGATCGACGTGGAAGGCGCCGACCATTGGGTGCTTGAAGGCTTTGCGCCGCAGTTGCGCGCGAAGGCCATCCGCGTGGTGCAGTTCGAGTACGGCTACACGCACGGCGACGCGAAGTTCCTCATGCGCGACTTCCATGAGCTGTTCGCGGGCCACGGCTACAGTGTGGGCCGGCTGACGCGCCGCGGCGTGGCCTTCGCGCCCTGGAACTACAAGATGAACGACTTTCGCTCCGGCCCCAACTACGTGGCGGTGCGGCAAGACGACGCCGAGGCCATCCGACTGCTCGAACGCTTCCACTGACAAGATCCAAGATCCGCTGACACAGGAGACATCGCATGCCGACCGCCACCGCCGACCGCCCCTGGCTCGCCGCCTACCCCGACGGCGTGCCCGCCGACATCGACGTGAACCAGTACCCCTCGCTGGTGCACCTGATGGAGGAGAGCTTCCGCCGCTTCGGTGATCGCACGGCCTACAGCTTCATGGGCAAGGACGTGAGCTTCGCGCAGACCGACGCGCTGTCGCAGGCCTTTGCGGCCTACCTGCAGGGGCTGGGCCTGGTCAAGGGCGATCGCGTGGCGATCATGATGCCCAACGTGCCGCAGTACCCGGTGGTGGTCGCGGCCATCCTGCGCGCAGGGCTGGTGGTGGTCAACGTGAACCCGCTCTACACCGCGCGCGAGCTGGAGCACCAGCTCAAGGACTCCGGGTCCAAGGCCATCGTCATCATCGAGAATTTCGCGCGCACGCTGGAGCAGTGCATCGCGGCCACGCCGGTGAAGCACGTGGTGCTCGCGGCCATGGGCGACCTGCTCGGTTTCCTCAAGGGCGGCCTCGTCAACTACGTGGTGCGCAATGTGAAGAAGATGGTGCCGCCCTTCAACCTGCCGCAGGCGGTGCGCTTCAACGACGCCATCGCACGCGGCGCGCGCAGCGCGCTCAAGAAGCCCGAGATCAAGGCCGACGACATGGCCGTGCTGCAGTACACCGGCGGCACCACGGGCGTGAGCAAGGGCGCGGTGCTCCTGCACCGCAACATCGTCGCCAACGTGCTGCAGTCCGAGGCCTGGAACGACCCGGTGATGCAGAAGGTGCCAGCCGGCGAGCAGCCCACCTGCGTGTGCGCACTGCCGCTGTACCACATCTTCGCGTTCACCGTGAACATGATGCTGAGCCTGCGCGTGGGCGGCAAGACCATCCTCATCCCCAACCCGCGCGACCTGCCCGCGGTGCTGAAGGAGCTGAGCAAGCACCGCTTCCACAGCTTCCCGGCGGTGAACACCTTGTTCAATGGCCTGGCCAACCACCCCGACTTCAACACCGTGGACTGGAGCCACCTGAAGGTCTCCGTGGGCGGCGGCATGGCGGTGCAGGGCGCGGTGGCCAAGCGCTGGCTCGAGAAGACCGGCTGCCCGATCTGCGAGGGCTACGGCCTGTCGGAGACCAGCCCCTCGGCGAGCTGCAACCCCACCACCAGCACCGAGTACACGGGCACCATCGGCGTGCCGCTGCCCAACACGCGCATGAAGTGCCTGGACGACGACGGCAATGAAGTGCCCGTGGGCCAACCCGGCGAGATCGCGATCCACGGTCCTCAAGTGATGGCGGGCTACTGGCAGCGCCCCGACGAGACCGCCAAGGTCATGACGGCCGATGGCTACTTCAAGAGCGGCGACATCGGCGTCATGGATTCGCGCGGCTACTTCAAGATCGTGGACCGCAAGAAGGACATGGTGCTGGTGAGTGGCTTCAACGTCTACCCGAACGAGGTGGAGGACGTGGTGGCGCAATTGGCCGGCGTGCTGGAGTGCGCGGTGGTGGGCGTGCCCGACGAGAAGACCGGCGAGGCCGTGAAGCTGGTCATCGTGAAAAAGGACCCCTCGCTCACCGAGGAGCAGGTGCGCGAGTTCTGCCGCGCCAACCTCACGGGCTACAAGCAGCCGCGCGTGATCGAGTTCCGCACCGAATTGCCCAAGACGCCGGTGGGCAAGATCCTGCGCCGCGAGCTGCGCGACAAGTGAGGAACTGAGGCGCCCATGACCCTCGCGCTGGTCAGCGCCTTGCCGGAAGAGTTGCAGGCCGTGCTGGACCTGCTGCCCGACGAGCAGCGCATCGACGTGGGCGGCCGTGGCTTCTGGCGGGGCCACCTGCACGGCCAGACGGTGGTGGCGGTGCTCTCCGGCATCGGCAAGGTGGCCGCGGCCACCACCACCGCGCTGCTGATCGAGCGCTTCGGCGCCGGCGCCATCGTGATGACCGGCGTGGCCGGTGGCATCGGTGCGGGCGTGAAGGTGGGTGACGTGGTGGTGGCGGCCGATCTGCTGCAGCACGACATGGACGCCTCGCCGATCTTTCCGCGCCACGAGGTGCCAGGCTACCGCCGCTCGCGCTTCGCGGCGGACGCGGCGTTGAGCGAGCGCCTGGCGCGGGCCTGCGAGGCGACGCTGCGCCAGGCGGCGGCCACGCTGGGCGCCGAGGCGATCGAGGCCTTTGGCCTGCACGACTCGCGTGTGCACCGTGGCCTGCTGGTCACCGGCGACCGTTTCGTCTCGCGCAGCGCCGAGAGCGAGGCCCTGCGGCGCGAGCTGCCCGAGGCGCTGGCGGTGGACATGGAGAGCGCGGCCGTGGCCCAGGTCTGCGCGGACTTCGGCGTGCCGCTGGCGGTGGTGCGAACCATCTCCGACCGCGCCGACGACGCGGCCCATGTGGACTTCCCGCGCTTCCTCACGCAGGTGGCCAGCCGCTACAGCGCGGCCATCGTCGAGCGGCTGCTCGGCGACTCAGCGTAGCCAGCCGCGCTTGCGGAAGTACAGCATCGGCACCACCGCCGACAGCACCATCAGCCCGATCGCCAGCGGGTAGCCGAAGCGCCAGTTCAGCTCGGGCATGAACTGGAAGTTCATGCCGTAGCTGCTGGCCACCAGCGTCGGCGGCAGCAGCGAGACGCTGGCCACCGAGAAGATCTTGATGATCTTGTTCTGGTTGATGTTGATGAAACCGACGGTGGCGTCCATCAGGAAGTTGATCTTGTCGAACAGGAAGGCGGTGTGGCCGTCCAGCGAGTCGAGGTCGCGCAGGATCTGGCGCGCGTCCTCGAATTGCTCGGCGCTCAGCAGCCGGCTGCGCATCATGAAGCTCACCGCGCGGCGCGTGTCCATCACGTTGCGGCGAATGCGGCCCGACATGTCCTCGTGCTGCGCGATGGCCGACAGCGCCTCGCCCAGGGCGGAGTCGCTGGCCTCGCTGGAGAGCACCTTGGCGCTCACGGTCTCGAGGTCGTCGTAGATGTTCTCCAGGGTGTCGGCGCAGTACTCGGCGTCGGCGTCGAACAGCATCAGCAGCACGTCCTTGGCGTCGTCGATCAGGCCGGGCATGCGCCGCGCGCGCATGCGCAGCAGCCGGAACACGGGCACGTCCTCGTCGTGGATGGAGAACAGCACGCCCCGGCTCTTGAGGGTGTCGTTGTGTTCGTTGAGGATGAAGGCCACGCGCACCGCGCGCGGGTCGTCGTCGTCGTCGATGAGGAAGTCGCTGCGCACGTGCAGCTCGCCGTTGTCCTCCTCGAAGAAGCGCGCCGACTCCTCGATGTCCTCGTCCATCGCGTCTTCGGGGATCGACAGGCCGAAGTGCTGCTTGACCCAGCGCCGCTCCTCGGGCGTGGGGTCTTCGAGGTCGACCCAGATGGGCTTGAACTTCGCGAGTTCTTCCAGGGACTCGATTTCTTCCTGGAAGAGGCGGCCGTTGGCCAGGGTGAAGACGTTGAGCATGGCGCGCTCCTGCGTGTCGAGAACGGTCTGGCGGTGGCCGGGGGACCCGGCCGGCGGGTTCGGTGGCGCTTTCAGCCAGCCGCCCGTCCAGGCCGCAGCGGCAAGGCGCTGCTCAGACGGTCGCGGAGAGGGCTGAAAGCACACGACTGGGGGGTGTGCTGTCCATCAAGGGCTCCGTGTGAAAACGGGGGCGATTATCGCACCGGGTCCGCGGCGGCGGTCTCGCCGGCAGGGGTCAGAAAGGCCTTCAATTCGTCCTGCCGCCGCCAGGCGTCGTGTTCGCCCAGGGCCATCAGCGCCTGCACGAAGCCGGGCTCGAAGAGCAGGTAGCTGGCCAGGGCGGCGGCGCTCGCGTTGGCGCCGCGCCGCGTATCGAGTGCGCCCAGGCCGATGAGGGTGTGGCGCGTGGTCACGGGCAGCTCGTTCACGTGCTTGAGCGCGAGTTCGTCGAGCGACACGCTGGGCTGGATGGCCATCACCTCCACCGGGTGGTAGGGCAGCAGGGCCGACACCTCCGGTGGCAGGCGCGCGAGCGTCTGGCTCACGCGCATGGTCTGTTCCACGTCGGCCTGCAGGGTGTCGTGGAACACGCTGGCCATGGCGTGGCCGGCGACGGTGCCCGCCGTGAGGTCGGCGGTGTCGTGTCGCCCGGCGAGGCCGGCGCGCTGCGGCTGGCCCACGCCGACGACCAGGATGCGGCGCGCGCCGAACTGGATGGCCGGCGACAGCGGCGAGAGCTGGCGCATGGAGCCGTCGCCGAAGTGCTCGCGGTGCCCGCTCACCCACAGCGGCACGGCGGGGAACAGGAAGGGGATGGCGCTGGAGGCCATGAGGTGCTCGATGGTGATGGGCTGGAACTCGGCGCGCCGCCCGGGCCGGTGCCAGGCCGGCACGGTGCTGTCGGCGCGGGTCTGGCAGAAGGTCCAGTGCTCGCCGGTGGAATAGCTCGAGGCGGTCACGCCCAGCACGTCGATCGCGCCGAGTTCCAGCGCCGTCTCCAGCCCCTGCAAGTGGATGTGCCGGTGCAGGGTGTTCACCAGCGGCAGGGTGTCGAGCAGGGCGCGGTGGCGCTTGACCTGGCGCGCCAGCGTCCAGCCCGCCAGCACCCGGCTGGCGCGCACCCAGGTCGGCGCTTCCAGCCGGTACACGTGCTCGGAGCGCAGCCTCAGCCAGAACTCGCCGAGCGCGGGCAGCGCGGCCGCGCCGTCGCCCGCGCGGCAGGCCAGGAAGCTGGCGTTGAGGGCGCCGGCCGAGGTGCCGAACAGCCAGCGGAAGGGGAAGGCCGTGGCGCTGCCGGGCAGCATGGCCGCCACGGCCTTGAGCACCCCCGCCTGGTAGGCGGTGCGCGCGCCGCCACCCATGAGCACGAGGGCGCAACCGTCGGCCGGGGCCGCGCCCAGGTCGCGCAGCTGGATGCTGTGGCTGAGGACGGTGTCGAGCGACATGCGGGTTGGCGTGTTGGGTGATGCCGTGGCCCGTGACGCTATCACGCCGGGCGGGCGCCGGTGGGTGTGGGGTTGCCGTCGATGAAGCGCTGCAGGCGGTCAGGGTCCACGGGTTTGTGCAGGCCCGTCAGGCCTGCGGCGCAAATGGACGCGAGCGCCTCGGGCCCCGTGTCGCCCGTGACGACGGCCAGGCGGATGCGCGGACCGAGCCGCTCGCGCAGGCGCTCGGCGACCTGCAGCCCATGCTCGTCGCTGGCCAGGTGCAGGTCGATCAGGGCGAGTTCGGGCGCCGCGCCCGCGTCGAGGTGGGCCAGCGCCTCGTTCAGGGTGCCCGCGAGCAGCGGTTCGTGGCCCCAGCCGCGCAGCAGGTAGGACATGGCGGAGAGGATCTGCTCGTCGTTGTCCACCACCAGCACCTGGCGGGGCCGTGACAGCGCCGCCTCGAGCCGCAGGGCGGCACCGTCCGGCGCGGCGGCGGTGGCCAGGGGCAGTTCGATCGCGAACACCGATCCGCGGCCTGGGCGCGAACGCACGCGCAGGGGGCTGCCCAGCAGTTCGGCCGAGCGCTTGACGATGGCCAGGCCAAGGCCGAAGCCGCGCGACTGGCTGGCATCGCGCTGGCCGCCTTGGGCCTGGAAGAACTCATCGGTGATGCGGGGCAGGTCCTCGGTGGAAATGCCGATGCCGCTGTCCCAGACCTCCAGCCGCACGCGATCGCCGCGGCGTCGCGCGGCCAGCAGCACGCCACCACGCTCGGTGTAGCGCACCGCGTTGCTCGCCAGGTTGCTCAGGATGGTGTGCAGGATGGCGGGATCGGTCTGCACGACGAGCGCGGCGTGGTCGTGCACGCGCAGCTTCAGGCCCTTGGTCAGGGCCTGTTGCGCCACCTCATCGGACACCTTGTGCAGCAGCGCGTGCAGGTTCACCGGCTGCGGGCTGGGTTGCAGCGCTCCGGCGTCCAGCCGCGACATGTCGAGCAGGCGGTTGAGCAATTGGGCCATGGTGTCCAGCGCGGCCTGCAGGCGCTCGGCGATGTTGCCCACCACGCGCGGGCTCACCGTGGGCTGGGTGGCGAGCGCCTTGAGGGCCGGCACGAACAGGCTCATGGCGTGGATGGGCTGGCGCAGGTCGTGGCTGGCCGTGGCGAGGAAGCGGGTCTTGGCCAGGTTGGCCGTGGCCGCGCGCTCGTTCTCCACGGTGAGCTGCGCCACCAGCGATTCGTTCTCGAAGCGCAGCCGCAGGGCGTCTTCGATCGCGCGCGCAATGCGCAAGGCGAACAGCTCGGCCATCACGAGGTAGACCAGCGTGAGCGCACCCAGGGTGGCCAGCGAGCCCTGCCCCGACCACAGGCAGCGCGCCGCGAAGGGCAGGACGCAGGGCAGGGCGAAGGCCAGGTGCGCGGGAAAGAACGGCCCCAGCGACTGGGTGGCGCTCGACAGGATGGACATGAGCACGATGGCCACGATGGCCAGCATGAGCGGTTGATCGGGTGTGAAGAACAGCCAGGCCAGCGCGCCCCAGCACAGGCCGGCGAGCGCCGAGGCGAGCACGAACGCGGGGGCCCAGCGCTGGGGTGTGTCGCCCGCGGCGCGGCGGAACCGGCGCAGAAGGCCCAGGCGCGCCGCGCACAGCAGCACCATGGCCGCCAGCCAGCCGGCCACGGGCCACAGCGCCTGCCCGTTGGCCCACAGCAGCGCGGCCGCACCCGCGGCCAGGATGAGCGTGCCCACGACCAGCGCGGGCACGTTGTTCGCGAGCAGCCGAACCTGCTCGCCGCGCAAACGCTCGCCCGGCGCAAGGGAATGTTCCATTCGCGCGAGCATAGGGGCGCCTCAGCGGGGATATGAGCGATCGGCGACACTCGGCCCCCCTGATTCGATCACCGCTCCGTGACCACTCCCATCACGTTCAGTCCCTCGCGCGAACGCTGGCTGCTGCTGACCGTGGCCGGCATCCAGTTCACCCACATCCTGGACTTCATGATCATGATGCCGCTGGGGCCGCAGTTCACGCGGCTCTTCGGCATCAGCGACGCGCAGTTCGGGCTGCTCGTCTCGGCCTACACCCTGTCGGCGGGCGCCTCGGGCCTGCTGGCGGCCACCTACGTCGACCGCTTCGATCGCCGCACCCTGCTGCTGTGGCTCTACGCCCTGTTCGCCCTGGCCACGCTGGCTTGCGGCCTCGCGCCGGGCTACGGTTTCCTCATGGGCGCGCGCATCGCGGCGGGCGTTTTCGGCGGCGTGCTCTCGGCGCTGGCCCAGACCATCGTGGCCGACGTGGTGCCCTTCGAACGGCGCGGCCGCGCCATGGGCGTCGTCATGTCGGCCTTCTCCTTCTCCACGGTGGCCGGTGTGCCCCTGGGCCTGTGGCTGGCCAGCGCGCTGGGCTGGCACGCCACCTTCATCGCCATCGCGCTGCTGTGCGTGGTGTTCCTGGTGGGCGCCACGCTCACCCTGCCTCCGTTGCGCGGGCACCTGCAGACCGGCTCGCCCGCCGTCTGGCGTGGCCTGGTCGAGGTGCTGGCCGGGCGCAACCACTGGCGCGCCTTCGCCATGTCGGCGCTCATGATGTTCACGGGCTTCACGGTGATTCCCTTCATCACCATCTACATGCAGGCCAACGTGGGCCTAAGCGACGCCGACATCCCGTTGCTGTACCTGGTGGGCGGGGCGGTCACGCTGCTCACGGCGCGCTGGGTCGGCCGTTTGACCGATCGGCACGGCAAGGTGCCCACCTTCAGCCGCCTGGCGCTGCTGGTGGTGCTGCCCCTCATGGCCACCACGCTGGCGCCGCCCCTGCCGTTGTGGGCGGCGCTAATCGTGTCCACCGGCTTCTTCGCGATCATGTCGGGCCGCATGATTCCCGGCATGGCCATCCTCACCTCGGCCGCCGAGCCGCGCCTGCGCGGCACGTTCATGGTGCTCAACGCCTCGGTGCAGTCGGCGGCCATGGGCCTGGCCTCGCTCGTCGGCGGTCTCATCATCGCGCGCGACGCCGCCGGTCGGGTCGAACACTACTGGGTGGCGGGCCTCATCGGCGTGGCGGCCAGCCTCGCCAGCATCGCCATGGCCCGGCGCCTGCATCTGCATGGCGCGCCCGGTCCGAGCCGTCAGTCCTGAGAAGGTGTGAGTCGTGCGCCTTTGGCGGACGGCTCGACCGCGCCGGGCGCTCACATCTTTTGACGCTGGTCAGATCGTCACGATTTCTGACGCTTTCGGCTTGCGTGGGCCGGGCATCGTCGGCATAGTGGGTCGCAAGCCATCCCGTGGTCGCCGGATGGCCTTGCCCCCGGCGGCCTGTGTCAACCCGGAGCAATTGGAGGCTCACTCATGAACCTGACGATCAACGGTCACGACCTCGAGGTCACCCCCGCCCTGCGCGGCTACGTCACCAGCAAGCTCGAACGCATTTCCCGACACTTCGATCAGGTCGTCGATGTCCGGGTGCTGTTGAAAGTGGACAACCTCAAGGAAAAAGACCTGCGGCAACGCGCGGAATGCAACATCCACGTCAAAGGCCGCGACCTGTTCGCCGAGAGTGCCCACGCCGATCTGTACGCCGCCGTTGACGAGCTTGCCGACAAGCTCGACCGCCAGGTGCTCCGTTACAAGACCAAGACCCAGGACCACAACCACGAAGCCGTTAAACGCCTGATGTGAAAACGGTCACAACCCGCGCCGTTCGTGGGTTTGCGACCGTGCTGCATTGCAACAAGCCGCTTGAGTTGTCAAGCGGCTTTTTTGTCTTTTTCATCTAGGCGTGGGAGATCAGAAGCGCATAATTCGCGCCCGAAAGGGCCCCCATGAACCGACTGTCTGCCATATTGCCCGCCGCGCAGGTGCTCGTCAGCGTTGACGCCACCAGCAAGAAGCGCGCCTTCGAGGAAGCGGGCCTGTTGTTCGAAACCCTGCACGGCCTCAACCGCGCCCTCATCACCGACAGCCTCTTCGCGCGCGAGCGCCTGGGCTCCACCGGCCTGGGCCATGGCGTGGCCATTCCGCACGGTCGCATCAAGGGCCTCAAGCAGCCGCTGGCCGCGGTGTTCCAGCTGGACAGTGCCATCGGGTTCGATGCCCCCGACGAGCAGCCGGTGCAACTCATGATCTTCCTGCTGGTGCCCGAGGCGGCCACGCAGAAGCACCTGGAAATCCTCTCGGAAATCGCCGAGCTGCTCAGCGACAGCGCCCTGCGCGAGCGCATGAAGGGCTCGACCGACGCCGCCGCGTTGCACGGCCTGATCGCCAACTGGCAGTCGGCGCACGCCGCGGCCTGAACCTTGAGCCCCCACGCTCCGCCGTTGCACGGGTCGCTGCCCCCCGAGGGGGCTGATCGGCCTTGGGGCGGCCCGGCGGCCGATCTTCCCGCATGAAGCCGACCGTCGTCAGCGCCGACGTCCTCTTCGAGGACCACCGGGACACGCTGAAGTGGCAGTGGATCGCGGGCCTGGGCGCCTCCGAGCGCCGCTTCGACGAGGTGGCGATCCGCGCGGCGCGTTCGGGCGCCGACCTGGTCGGCTACCTCAACTACATCCACCCGTACCGCCTGCAGGTCATCGGCGAGCGTGAGGTCGCCTACCTCACCAGCCCCAGCGTCGAGGACAACCGCCGCCGCGTGGCGCGCATCGTGACGCTGGAGCCGCCGGTGCTGGTGGTGGCCGACGACAAGCCCGCGCCCGACGAACTGCTCGCCATGTGCGAGCGCGCCCAGATCCCGATGTTCGCGACCCACGAGTCCGCGGCCTTCGTGATCGACGTGCTGCGCGCCTACCTCTCGCGCCACTTCGCCGACCGCGCCACCATGCATGGCGTGTTCATGGACATCCTGGGCATGGGGGTGCTGATCACCGGCGAATCGGGCCTGGGCAAGAGCGAGCTGGGGCTGGAGCTCATCTCGCGCGGCCACGGCCTGGTGGCCGACGACGCGGTGGACCTGTACCGCATCAACCAGACCAGCGTGGAAGGCCGCTGCCCCGAGCTGCTGCAGAACCTGCTGGAGGTGCGCGGCATCGGCCTGCTGGACATCAAGGCCATCTTTGGCGAGACCGCGGTGCGCCGCAAGATGCGGCTGCAGCTCATCGTGCACCTGGTGCGCCGCGAGACCATGGAGCGCGACTACGAGCGCATGCCCTACGAGCCGCTGTACCAGGATGTGTTGGGTGTGCCCGTTCGCAAGGCGGTGATCCAGGTGGTGGCGGGTCGCAACATCGCCGTGCTGGTCGAGGCCGCAGTGCGCAACACCATCCTGCAGTTGCGCGGCATCGACACCTACCAGGAATTCGTGCAGCGCCACCGCGCCGCGATGTCACGGGAAGAGTAGCCCAGGCCGGCGCCGGATCGTCCGTGGCCCTCAGCGGTGGCCGCCGACCTTGGGCACGCGGTGCGGGCAATCGCCCTTGGTGCAGTTCGCGTAGAGCGACAGCGCGTGTTCCTGCAGCGCGAAGCCGCGCGACTTGGCCACCATCTGCTGGCGTTTCTCGATCTCGGGGTCGAAGAACTCCTCGACCCGCCCGCAGTCCAGGCAGACCAGGTGGTCGTGGTGCTGCCCCTCGTTGAGTTCGTAAACGGCCTTGCCCGACTCGAAGTTGCTGCGCGTGAGCAGGCCGGCCTGTTCGAACTGCATCAGCACGCGGTAGACCGTGGCCAGGCCGATGTCGCTGCGCTCGTCGAGCAGCACGCGAAACACGTCCTCGGCGGTCATGTGGCGCTGCGTGGCGTTCTGAAAGACCTCGAGGATCTTCAGGCGCGGCAGCGTGGCCTTCAGGCCGGTGCTCTTGAGGTCTTCGATGTTGGACATGGTGCTGGCGTCGGGCTCACTACAATGGCCGACCGATTATCGTCCGCCTTGCGCCGGCCGCGCCAGCGCAAGGCCAGCAGGCCCATCCGGGTTTTCGCCATGTTTCTCTTCAAGCTCCGAATCCCGCTCGCACCGGCGGCCGTGCTCGTCGCCGCGCTGTCACTGGGCGGCTGCGGCACCGTGGCCGGCTGGGTCACCCCCTACAAGATCGACATTCTTCAAGGCAATGTGATCACCCGCGAGCAGGTCCAGGCGCTGCAGCCCGGCATGCCGCGCGAGCAGGTGCGCGACATCATGGGCTCGCCGCTGCTGGCCAGCGTGTTCCACGCCGACCGCTGGGATTACGTCTTCACCCTGCAGCGCCGGGGCCAGGAGCCACAGAGCCGCCGCGTGTCGGTGTTCTTCAAGGACGGTGGGCTGGCGCGCCACGAGGCCGACGACCTGCCCAGCGAGGCCGAGTTCGTCGCTTCGCTCGATGCGCGCCGCGACAAGAACAGCAAGGTGCCCCCGCTGGAGGCCACCGAGGAGCAGCTCAAGGCCTTTGCCGAGCGCAACAAGCCGCAGGCCCCCCCGTTGCCCGCCAGTGCCGCCCCCGCGCCCTCCACCACGCAGTTCCCGCCCCTGGAGCCCGCGCGATGAGTCAAGCCCGCACCGGTCCCCGCGTCTGCGTCGCGGGCGCCAGCGGTCGCATGGGCCGCATGCTCATCGAAGCCGTGCAGGCCAGCGGCGACTGCGTGCTCGGCGGCGCGCTCGACATCGCCGCCAGCCCCGCCATCGGCCAGGACGCCGGCGCTTACGCCGGCCAGCACACGGGCGTCACCATCACCGCCGACTTCGCCGAAGGCCTCAAGGGCAGCGACTGCCTGATCGACTTCACCCGCCCCGAGGGCACCATGGCCCACCTGCGCGCCTGCGTCGAGCACGGCGTGCAGCTCGTCATCGGCACCACCGGCTTCTCCGACGAGCAGAAGGCCGAGATCGCCGAGGCCGCCAAGCGCATCGCCATCGTCATGGCGCCCAACATGAGCGTGGGCGTCAACGTCACGCTCAAGCTGCTGGAAATGGCGGCCAAGGCCCTGTCCACCGGCTACGACATCGAGATCGTCGAGGCCCACCACCGCCACAAGGTGGACGCGCCCAGCGGCACCGCGCTCAAGATGGGCGAAGTCATCGCCGGCGCGCTGGGTCGCGACCTGAAGGACTGCGCCGTTTACGCGCGCGAAGGCGTCACCGGCGAGCGCGACCCCTCCAGCATCGGCTTCGCCACCATCCGCGGCGGCGACATCGTGGGCGACCACACCGTGCTGTTCGCCGGCACCGGCGAGCGCATCGAGATCACGCACAAGTCGGCCAGCCGCAGCACCTACGCCCAGGGCAGCCTGCGCGCGGTGCGCTTCCTCGCGGGCCGCCGCAGCGGCCTGTTCGACATGTTCGACGTGCTGGGGCTGCGCACCTAGCATGTGGCAGGTGTTCCTCCAGGCCGACCCCTTCGGCCAGGCCATCGGAACCCTGCTGCTCACCATGTCCGTCGCCACCTGGGTGGTGATGATTTGGAAATTTTCGCTGCTGCGCCGCGGCGCCCTGGCCCTGCCGCGCGCCACGGCGGCCTTCTGGCTCGCCCCGGATATCGACGAGGCCGAGCGCCGCCTGGCCCAGGCCGACACCGCCGCGCTCGCGCTGCCGCTGCTGCGGGCCGCTCGATCGCTCGACGCGGTGGACGCGGCCAGCCTCGCGCGCCAGGGTGAGCGGGCGGCGCAGGTCACGCGCCTGCTGCGCGGCGCGCTCGACGGCCGCCGCGCCCACCTGCAGTTCGGCCAGACCCTGCTCGCCAGCGTGGCCGCCACCGCGCCCTTCGTGGGCCTGCTGGGCACGGTCTGGGGCGTGCACCACGCGCTGGCCGCGGTGGGCTTCGGCGAGGGTTTTCAGATCGAGCGCGTGGCCGCTCCCGTGGGCGAGGCCCTGGTCATGACGGCCGCCGGCCTGGCGGTGGCCATCCCGGCCGTGCTGGGCCACAACGCGCTCGGGCGCCACATCGCCCGGCTGGAGGCCGAGCTCGAAGGCTTCGCGCACGACCTGCGCGAGTGGTTCGCGCCGGTGCCCAGAACATGAGCTTCGGCCGCCTGCCCGGCACGCGCCCGGCGCGCGCCATCGGCGAGATCAACGTCACGCCCCTGGTCGACGTCGTGCTGGTGCTGCTGGTCATCTTCATCGTGGCCGCGCCGCTCATGGCGCGGCAGATGGCGCTGGAGCTGCCACCGGCGAAGGCCGCCACGCCCGCGCCCGCCGCCGCACCCGTGGTCGTGCTCGATCTCGACGCCCGATCGGGCTTGCGCTGGAACGGCGAGGCCGTCCCCGAGGCGACGCTGCCCGATCGCCTGCGCGCCGCCGCGCAGCACGACCCGGCGACCGAATTGCAATTGCGCGCCGACGCGTCCGTGCCCTATGGGCGGGTGCTCGCGCTCATCGGCGCCGCGCAGGCGGCGGGCCTGCGGCGCGTCGGTTTCACGGCCAGCGGCCCCGCTTCCCCGCGCTGACGGCGCGCCGCCGGGGCCCCGGCCTAAAATCCCCGCTCCCACGGGCACGCACGCCCGTCCGGCCCCCTGGTCTTCCCCGCCCCCATGCAAGACAAATACGCCCACCAAGACGTCGAGCGCGCCGCGCAGGCCCACTGGACCGCCCGCGACGCCTACCGCGTCACCGAAGACGCCGGCAAGAAGAAGTTCTACGCCTGTTCCATGCTGCCCTACCCCAGCGGCAAGCTGCACATGGGCCACGTGCGCAACTACACCATCAACGACATGCTCACGCGCCAGCTGCGCATGAAGGGCTACAACGTCCTCATGCCCATGGGCTGGGACGCCTTCGGCCTGCCGGCCGAGAACGCAGCCATCAAGAACCAGGTGCCACCGGCCAAGTGGACCTACGACAACATCGCCTACATGAAGCGGCAGATGCAGGCCATGGGCCTGGCCATCGACTGGAGCCGCGAGGTCGCCACCTGCTCGCCCGACTACTACCACTGGAACCAGTGGCTGTTCCTCAAGATGCTCGAGAAGGGCATCGCCTACCGCAAGACCCAGGTCGTCAACTGGGACCCGGTGGACCAGACCGTGCTCGCCAACGAGCAGGTCATCGACGGCCGTGGCTGGCGCACCGGCGCGCTGGTGGAAAAGCGCGAGATCCCGGGCTACTACCTCAACATCACCGCCTACGCCGGCGAGCTGCTCGACCACGTGCAGATCGGCAACCCCAAGGCCACGCTCAGCGGCTGGCCCGACAAGGTGCGCCTGATGCAGGAGAACTGGATCGGCAAGAGCGAGGGCCTGCGCTTCGCCTTCCCGCACCAGATCAAGGACTCGGGCGGCGCGCTCATCGGTGACGGCAAGCTCTACGTCTTCACCACGCGCGCCGACACCATCATGGGCGTCACCTTCTGCGCCGTGGCACCCGAGCATCCGCTGGCCACGCACGCCGCCGCGAGCGATGCGAAGCTCGCCGCCTTCATCGAGGAATGCAAGAAGGGCGGCACCACCGAGGCCGAGCTCGCGCTCAAAGAGAAGGAAGGCCTGCCCACGGGCCTGAGCGTCACGCACCCCCTCACCGGTGAGGCCGTGCCCGTGTGGGTCGGCAACTACGTGCTCATGAGCTACGGCGACGGCGCCGTCATGGGCGTGCCCGCGCACGACGAGCGCGACTTCGCGTTCGCCAAGAAGTACGGCCTGGCGATCCCGCAGGTCGTGGCCGTCGAAGGCGAGACCTTCAGCACCGAGGCCTGGCAGGAGTGGTACGCCGACAAGCAGCGCGGTGTCTGCGTCAACAGCGGCTTCCTCGACGGCCTGGGCCTGCAGGCCGCGGTCGACCAGGTCGCCGAGGCCCTCGCCGCCAAGGGCCTGGGCGAGAAGAAAACCACCTGGCGCCTGCGCGACTGGGGCGTGAGCCGCCAGCGCTACTGGGGCACGCCCATCCCCATCATCCACTGCCCCGAACACGGCGCGGTGCCCGTGCCCGAGAAGGACCTGCCCGTGGTGCTGCCGGAAGACTGCGTGCCCGACGGCAGCGGCAACCCGCTCAACCACCACGAGGGCTTCCACGCGGGTGTCGTCTGCCCCGTGTGCGGCAAGGCCGCGCGGCGCGAGACCGACACCATGGACACCTTCGTGGACTCGGCCTGGTACTTCATGCGCTACTGCGACCCGACCAACCGCGAACGCATGGTCGCCGAAGGCACCGACTACTGGATGCCGATGGACCAGTACATCGGCGGCATCGAACACGCCATCCTGCACCTGCTCTACGCGCGCTTCTGGACCAAGGTCATGCGCGACCTCGGTCTCGTCAAGGTGGACGAGCCCTTCACCCACCTGCTCACGCAGGGCATGGTGCTCAACCACATCTACAGCCGCCGCAACGAGAAGGGCGGCAAGGAATACTTCTGGCCGCACGACGTGGACAACGTGCTCGACGAGGGCGGCAAGGTCATCGGCGCCAAGCTGAAGAACGCCGTCGGTGACCTGCCCGCGGGCACGCCCATCGACTACGAGGGCGTGGGCACCATGTCCAAGTCCAAGAACAACGGCGTCGACCCGCAGGACCTGATCGAGAAGTACGGCGCCGACACCGCGCGCCTGTACACCATGTTCACCGCGCCGCCCGAGGCCACGCTGGAGTGGAACGACGCGGCCGTGGAAGGCAGCTACCGTTTCCTGCGCCGCGTCTGGGCCTATGGCCACAAGCGCCATGCGCTGGGGGCGCCGCAGGGCGCGCTGGCCGCCGGCGTGGGCCAGGCTGCGCTGTCCAAGTCTGCCAAGGCGCTGCGCCTGGAAGTGCACACCGTGCTCAAGCAGGTGGACTACGACTACCAGCGCATGCAATACAACACCGTGGTGTCGGGCGCCATGAAGATGCTCAACGCGCTGGAGGGCTTCACGCCCGAAGGCGCGGCCGACGAGGCCGCCGCCGCCGAGGGCTTCGGCATCCTGCTGCGCTGCCTGTACCCGGCCACGCCGCACATCGCGCACACGCTGTGGAGCCAGCTCGGCTACCCCGGCGAACTGCTCGACGCGCCCTGGCCGCAGGCCGACGAGGCCGCGCTGCAGCGCGACGAGATCGAACTCGTGCTGCAGATCAACGGCAAGCTGCGCGGCAGCGTCACCGTGCCCGCCAGCGCCGACAAGGCCGCCATCGAAGCCGCCGCGCTCGCCAGCGAGGCCTTCATCAAACAAGCGGCCGGCGCCGCGCCCAAGAAGGTCGTGGTGGTGCCGGGCCGCCTCGTCAACGTGGTGGTGTGATGATGAAGCGGCGCCTTCTGCTCGGTGGTTCGGCGGCTCTGGCCCTGTCGGCCTGCGGCTTCAAGCTGCGCGAGGCGCCGACCTTCGCCTTCGACGCCGTGCAACTCAACGGCATCTCGGGTGGCTACGTCACGTCGCAGCTGTACCGCGAGATGCAGGTCAACGACCTGCGCGTGAACGGCACGCCGCCGCCGCCCGTGATCCTCACCGTGCAGGTGGACCAGCGCGAGCGCGTGGTCGTGGGCCAGACGGCCGCCGGCCAGGTGCGCGAACTGCAGTTGCGCCAGCGCTTCCGCTTCAACCTGCGCACCCGCGACGAGCGCATGCTCATCGAGGACACCGAGCTGCTGATCGAGCGCGACATGAGCTTCAACGAGACCCAGGTGCTCTCCAAGGACGCCGAGGAACAGATGCTCTACCGCGACATGACCAGCGACATCGCGCAGCAGGTGGTGCGCCGCCTCGCCGCCGTGCGGCAGATCTGACGACGGCATGCAGGTCGCCGCGAACCAGCTCGCCGCCCAGCTCCAGAAGGGGCTGCGCAGCCTCTACACCCTGCACGGCGACGAGCCCCTGCTGATCCAGGAGGCGGGCGACGCCATCCGCGCCGCCGCGCGCGAGCAGGGCCACACCGAACGCACCGTGCACACCATGGCCGGCGCGCACGCCGACTGGTCGTCCGTGATCGCCAGCGGCGCTTCGCTGAGCCTGTTCGCCGACAAGCAGATCGTCGAGGTGCGTGTGCCCTCGGGCAAGCCCGGCAAGGACGGCTCGGCCGCCCTGCAGCAACTGGCCGAGGCCGCCGACGGCAACGACAGCACGCTCACCCTGGTGGTGCTGCCGCGCCTGGACATGGCCACGCAGAAGAGCGCCTGGTTTGCCGCGCTCGACGCGCACGGCGTGACGGTGCGGGTGGACCCGGTGGACCGCAAGGCCCTGCCGCAGTGGATCGCCATGCGCCTGCAGGCCCAGGGCCAGCGCGTGCGCGCGGGCGAGGAGGGCCAGCGCACGCTCGCCTTCTTCGCCGACCGCGTGGAGGGTAACCTGCTCGCCGCGCACCAGGAGATCCAGAAGCTCGCGCTGCTGCATCCGCAGGGCGAGCTGAGCTTCGAGCAGGTCGAGTCCGCCGTGCTCAACGTCGCGCGCTTCGACGCCTTCAAGCTCGCCGAGGCCGTGCTCGGCGGCCAGGTGGCGCGCGTGCAGCGCATGCTCGACGGCCTGCAGGCCGAGGGCGAGGCGCCCGTGCTGGTGCACTGGGCCCTGGCCGAAGACATCCGCACCCTCAACCGCGTGCGCGGCGCGGTGGACGACGGCCGCCCGCTGCCCATCGCCCTGCGCGAGAGCCGCGTGTGGGGCGTGAAGGAAAAGCTGGTGGAGCGCGTGCTGCCCACCCTGGGCACGGCGCAACTGGCGCGCTGGCTCGACGACGCGCACACCGTGGACGGCATCGTCAAGGGCCTGAAGTTCCCCGACTGGCCCGCCGAGCCCTGGCAGGCCTTGCACCAGTTGGCGATGAAGGTGGCGCGCGCCTGCGCGCCGCGCTGAAGCCGCCCCCGGCGTCGCTCAGCCCGCCGCCTGCGCGGCAGCCCGGTAGTCCGACGGCGTGCGCCCCGTGTGCTCGCGAAACACGCGGCTGAAGTGCGCCGTGTTGTTGAAGCCCCAGGAGAACGCGATCTCGGTGATGGTGCGCGCCGCGCTCGCCGGCTCGCCCAGCTCGCGCATGCAGCCCTGCAGCCGCTGGCGCAGGATGTACTGGGCCAGCGTGTCGTCCTCGGCGCTGAAGGCCTTGTGCAGGTGGCGCTTGCTGCAGTTCATCGCGCTGGCGATGTGGTCCAGCGACAGATCGGGGTCGCGCAAATGCCGGCCGATGTGCACGCGGATGCGGTCGCGAAACGCCTCCAGCTGCGTGCGCCCGTCGCCGCGCCCGGCCAACTCCAGCAGCGAGAGGCGCACCAGCTCCACGATCGCCTCGCCCGCGCCGCGCGCGGCCGACTCGCTCATGCCCGGCAGCTCCTGGTAGGTGGCGCGCATGGTCTCCAGCGCCACGCGCGCGATGCCGCTCACCCCGCCGATCTGGCGCGCCATCAGCGGCTCCAGCGAGAGGCCGCGCTCGGCCAGTTGCGCCTTGGGCAGCATCACGATCAGATGCTCCACCCGCTCGGGGTTGGACACCGCGTAGTCGTGCGTGGTGTCGTAGATGGCCCAGCCGCCCGGGCGCACCCAGGCCTCGCGGCCGGCCTGCTGCACGCCCGCGCTGCCGCGCCAGGGCGCCACGATCTTCAGGTACGCGCGCTCGCCGGCCCGCGCCAGGCGGTCGCTCTTGATCACGCGGTGCCGGTTCGCCTCCAGCCGCGTCAGCACCACCTCGCCCGCCTGCGACGCGCTCATGTGGCCCTCGAACTCCGTGTCGCCGTACAGGTCGGAGTCCAGCCCGCCGAAGTGCGTCCACACCCACTCACGCCAGATCGCGGCGCGCTCGTTGGGCGCCACGATGTCGGTGCTCATCGGGGTCATCTCGCTCATGGCGCCGATTGTCCGGTGCCGCCCGCGCCGCCGGGGCCCTGAAGGCTTGCGGGTAAACCCGCATCGCCATGCGCGATTGGTCAAGCGGACAGTGCGCCATCGGCACAGCGCCGCGTGGGGCTCTTTCCTACGATCGCTGCGTCCGAGGACACCCCCAACATCAGGAGACAAACCATGGCCATGAGCAACCGCCGAGTGATGATCCAGCAGACCGCCGCCGCCGTGGGCGCCATGGCGGTCGCCCCGCAACTGATGGCGCAGAGCGCGCCCGTGCGCGTGGGCTACAGCATGTCGCGCACCGGCCCGTGGACGGGCGGCGCGCAGACCAGCCAGGAGCCCAACTTCCTGCTCTGGGCCGAGCAGCAGAACGCCGCCGGTGGCCTGGACGTGAAGGGCGCGCGCCGCAAGATCGAGCTCATCAGCAGCGACGACCGCAGCGACGTGGAAACCGTGGTGCGCACCTACGAAAAACTCATGGGCAGCGACAAGGTCGACCTCATCCTGCCGCCCTGGGGCTCCAACGCCAACTTCGCCGTCGCGCCGCTGGCCAACCGCTTCCAGTACCCCTTCCTCGCGCCCACCGCGCTGTCCAAGCGCCTCATCGACCTCAAGCTGCCGTACTTCTTCCTGCTGTTGCAACAGCCCAAGCCCATGTGCGACGCGCTCGTCGACATGCTCAAGGCCAACGGCGCCAAGACGGTGGCCTGCATCTACGTGGACGACCTCTTCGGCCTGGAGAACTACGCCGCGCTGAAGGTGGCGCTGCAGGGCAGCGGCATCCAGCTCGTGCAGGACACCAGCTACCCCGGCGGCGTGAAGGACCTCGGCCCCACGCTGCGCGCCATCAAGGACAAGAACCCCGACGCCTTCGTCGGCTTCACCTACCCGCCCGACACCATCCTCGCCAGCCGCCAGGCCAAGGAGATCGGCTTCAACCCCAAGTTCTTCTACGCCTCGGTGGGCACGGCCTTCCCGCTCTACAAGAACGTCATCACCGCCGCCGGTGCCGAAGGCGTGCTGGGCATGGGCTCCTGGAACAGCAAGACCAGCCCCGGCGCCAAGGCCTACTTCGACGCCCACGTGGCCAGCCAGAAGAAGGAACCCGACCGCTGGGCCAGCGGCGCCTGCTGGGCCGGGCTGGAGATCCTCACCAACGCGGTGAAGCAGCACGGCCTGGACCGCAAGGCCATCCGCGACTACGTGGCCAACACCACGCACAAGACGATCCTGGGCGACATCAAGTTCCAGGGCAGCGAGAACGTGGGCACGCCCGGCACCGTGGGCCAGTGGCAGAACGGTGAGTTCGAGGTGGTGTGGCCGCAGAAGGTCGCCACCGCCAAACTCAACCCGAACAAGCCCGCCTGGAAGTGACGCACCGGTGATGTCGTTCTCCTCCTGGATCGAGCTCATCGCCTCCGGTCTCATCACCGGGGGCATCTACGCGCTCGTCGCGCTGGGCCTGAACCTGCAGTACGGGCTCATGCGCATCCTCAACATCGCGCACGGCGAGTTTTTGATGGTGGGCGCCTTCATCACCTGGATGGCGGCGGCCACCTTCGGCCTCTCGCCGCTGTGGATGATCCCGGTGTCCTTCGCCCTGCTCATGGGCATCGGCGTGGCGGTGCACTGGCTGTGCTTTCGCCGCCTCACCGCCACCTCGCCCAACCTCGACGTGTTCGAGGCGCGCGGCCTCATGGTGGCCTTCGGCCTCATGTTCTTCGTGCAGAACGCCATCAGCTGGATCTGGGGCGGCGACCTGCGCGGCTACGACTTCCTCACCCAGCCCTTCGCCATTCCCCTGCCTGATGGCCAGGCCCAGTTCGCGGTGAACAAGCTGCTCGTCTTCGGCCTGGCCCTGCTGTTCGCGGGCGCGCTCATCGTGCTGCTGCGCACCACGCTGCTGGGCAAGGGCGTGCGCGCGCTCATGCAATCGCCCACCGGCGCGCAGCTCGTGGGCATCGACACCAAGCGCCTGCACCCGCTCATGTTCGGCATCGGCCTGGGCCTCTCCGGCGTGGCGGGGTGCCTGCTCTCCATGGCCTACACCATCAGCCCCTCCATGGGCGAGCCCTACACGGTGACGGCGCTCATCGTCATCACCCTGGGCGGCTTCGGCAGCATGGGCGGCGCGCTCGCGGGCGGGTTGCTGCTCGGCGTCATCGAGGCCATCGGCATGCACTTCACCAACCCCTCGCTCAAGGCCTTGCTGAGCTACATCGTGTTCATCGGCGTGCTGCTGCTGCGCCCTGAAGGTCTGTTCTCGCGCAAAACCAGAAAAGCATGAATTCGAGACAGTTCCTCATCCGCGACCTGCTCGTCCTCTTCGGCCTCACCGGCTGGGCCGTGGCCCTGCCCGGCTTCGCCAGCGAGTTCGTCGTCTCCATGGCGCTCACCTGCCTGATGTACATCGCCCTCTCGTCGAGCTGGGCGCTGTTCTGCGGCACCACGCGCTACCTCTCGCTCGCCACCTCGGCCTTCTTCGGCATCGGCGCCTACACCAGCGCCATCGGCCTGGAAACGCTCAGTTGGCCCGTCGCCATCGCCGCGGGCGCGGGCATCGCGGCCGTGGTGGCCATCGTCATGGGCGCGGCCGTGCTGCACCTGCGCGGCACCTACTTCGCCGTGCTCACCTTCGGCATGACGGAGTTGATCCGCCACGCCATCAGCTACTTCGAAAAGAGCGTCACCGGCACCGTGGGCCGCGTGCTCATGGTGGTGCCCGAGCGCGACACCATCTACTTCACCGTGCTGCTGCTGGCGGTGGTGGCGGTGTTCCTCTCCATCTGGATCCGCCGCACCCGCTTCGGCCTGGCCATGCAGGGCATCGGGGCCGACGAGCAGCGCGCGCAGACCCTGGGCGTCAATACGCGGCTGGTGAAGACCGCCGGCTTCGCGCTCACCGCCGCCATCGCCGGCGCCGTGGGCGCGGCCATGAGCGTGCGCTGGACGTACATCGACCCGCACACCGTCTTCAACCCCTTCATCGGTTTTCAGACCGTGCTCATCGCGCTCATCGGTGGCGCCATGACGCTGTGGGGCCCGCTCATCGCCGCCATCGTTTTCAGCGTGCTGGCCGAAACCCTGCGCCTGCAGGTGCCGCAGGTCTACATGATGTCGCTGGGCTTGCTGCTCATCCTCTCGGTGCTGTACCTGCCGGGCGGGCTGGCGTCCGTGCGCACCGACACCTTCAAGGGCTGGTGGCGCGACGGGAAAGCCTGGTGGAAAGAAACCAAGGACGACCTGAGCGGCGAGACCGAGCGCCGCAAGCAGCGCGAGAAGAAGCAGCGGGAGGCGCGCCATGTCTACTGAGGCGAAGCAACCCCTGCTGCAAGCGAAAGACATCACCGTGCGCTTCGGCGGCCTCACCGCCGTCGACAGCGTCAGCGCCAGCTTCATGCCCGGCGAACTGATCGGCATCATCGGCCCCAACGGCGCGGGCAAGACGACCTTCTTCAACGCCATCTCCGGCGTCACCAAACCCACCAGCGGCCGGCTGGACCTGCGGGGCCATTCGCTGGCCGGGCAGGCGCCGCACCGCTTCGCGGCCCACGGCCTGGCGCGCACCTTTCAAACCCCGCGCACCTTTGGCGACATGCTCGTGCGCGACAACATCGCCTTCGGCCTCAAGTTCGCCGGCAAGCGTCGGCGCGAATACCTGTTCTGGGGCGACGAAATCGGCGTGCCCTGGGTGCTGCGCACGCCCGACAGCATCCTCGGCCTCATCGGCCTGAGCGCGCAGGCCGACCTGCCCGCCGCCGCCATCACGCCCTCGCAACAGCGCCTGCTGGAAATCGGCATGGCCCTGGCGACGCGCCCCAAGCTGCTGCTGCTGGACGAAGTGGCCGCCGGCCTCACCGAGAACGAGGTGGAAGAAATGGCCCGCCTCATCCGCCGCCTGCGCGACGAGCTCGACCTCACGGTGGTCTGGATCGAACACGCCGTGAGCACCCTGCTGCGCCACGTGGAGCGCGTCATCGTGCTGCACCAGGGCCGCAAGATCGCCGACGACGTGCCGCGCGCCGTCATCCGCAACCCCGAGGTCATCGAGGCCTACCTGGGCGACGAGATGGGCGAAGCCGCAACCGAACCCGAATCGGCGCAAGAACCAGAGGCCAAGGAGGCCACCGCATGATGTGGTACCGCCAAGACCCCTTCCAGCTCGGCGGCGCCGCGCGCGCGCACCTCAAGGTGCAGGGCCTGAGCGCCGGCTACGGCGCCTTCCTGGTGCTGCGCGACCTGACCCTGGAAGCCCGCCCCGGCCTCACCGTGGTGCTGGGCCCCAACGGCGCCGGCAAGACCACGCTGCTCAAGGCCCTCAACGGCCTCATCCCGCGCCAGGGCGCGGTGCTGCTCAACGGCGAGGAACTGGCCGAGAAAACGCATGAGATCGTGGAAAGCGGCGTGGCCCTGGTGCCCGAAGGCCGCCAGCTCTTCCCGCAGATGAGCGTGACCGAGAACCTGGAGCTGGGCGGCTGGCTCGTGCCCAAGGCCGAGCGTGCGCGCCGCATCGAACAGGCCTTCAACCACTTCCCCAAACTGCGCGAACGCGCGAACCAGTTGGCCGGCACCATGAGCGGCGGCGAACAGCAGATGGTGGCCGTGGCCCGCGCCATGATGTGCGCGCCGCGTTTGCTGATGCTCGACGAACCATCGCTCGGCCTGGCGCCCAAGATGGTGGACGAACTGCTCGGCATTGCCCGCCGCATTGCCGACGCCGGCACCACCGTGCTGATGGTGGAGCAGAACGTGAAGAAGGCCCTGGCCGTGGCCGACCGCGGCTACGTGCTGGAGCGCGGCGCCATCGTCGCCAGCGGCCCCGCCAAGCTGCTCGCGCGCTCCACCGTCATCCGCGAGGCCTACCTCGGCGCCGACAAGGACCCCGCCACCGGCACCACCAACGCCGCCGACGCGGTGGCGCGACGCAAGGCCGTCGCCACCACTGCCTGACCCCACACACGCGCCTCCAAAGACGCGACCTCGATACCTCACCGCACAAGCTCAAGGAGAACCCATGTCCGACCTGTCCATGCTCATCAACGGCCTCAAGGTCACCGCCGAAAAAGGCGCCACCTTCGAACGCCGCAACCCGCTCGACGGCAGCGTGGCCACCCGCGCCCCCGCCGCCAGCCCGGCCGACGCGGTGATGGCCGTGGAAGCCGCCGCCGAAGCCTTCAAGACCTGGAGCGAAACCGGCCCCGGCGAACGCCGCGCCCTGCTGCTCAAGGCCGCTGACGCCCTCGAAGCCAAGACGCCCAAGTTCATCGAAGCCGTGGCCGCTGAAACCGGTGGCACCGGCATGTGGGCCGGCTTCAACTGCTTCCTGGCCGCCGGCATGATCCGCGAGGCCGCCGCCCTCACCACGCAGATCGCGGGCGAGCTCATCCCCTCCGACATCCCCGGCAGCCTGGCCATGGGCGTGCGCCAGCCCGCGGGCGTGGTGCTCGGCATCGCGCCCTGGAACGCGCCCATCATCCTCGGCGTGCGCGCCATCTGCGTGCCCCTGGCCTGCGGCAACACCGTCATCTTCAAAGGCAGCGAGAACTGCCCCCGCACCCACCAGCTCATCGTCGAAGCGTTTCAAGACGCCGGCTTCCCCCCCGGCGTGGTGAACTACATCACCAACGCCCCGGCCGACGCGGGCGCGGTGGTCGAAGCCATCGTGGCCCACCCCGCGGTGCGGCGCGTCAACTTCACCGGCAGCACCAAGGTCGGCAAGATCATCGCCATGACCTGCGCCAAGTACTTGAAGCCCGTGGTGCTGGAACTGGGCGGCAAGGCGCCCATGGTCATCCTCGACGACGCCGACATCGACGATGCCGTGAACGGCGCCGCCTTCGGCTGCTTCGCCAACAGTGGCCAGATCTGCATGAGCACCGAGCGCATCGTCGTGGACGAGAAGATCGCCGATGAATTCGTGAAGAAGTTCGGCGACAAGGCCCGCAACCTGCCCGTGGGCGACCCGCGCAAGCCCGAGCCCGTGGTGCTGGGCTCCGTCATCGGCATGAACACGGTCAACTTCTGCAACGAACTCATCGACGACGCCCTGGCCAAAGGCGCCAAGCTCGTCTGCGGCGGCAAGAGCACCGACACCCTGATGCCAGCCACCGTGCTCGACCACGTCACGCCCCAGATGCGCATCTACCGCGAAGAAACCTTCGGCCCGGTGAAGTGCATCGTGCGCGTGAAGGGCGTGGAAGAGGCCATCGCCTGCGCCAACGACAACGAATACGGCCTCAGCGCCTCCGTCTTCGGCAAGGACATTGCGCGCGCCTACAACGTGGCCCGCAAGATCGACAGCGGCATCTGCCACGTGAACGGCCCCACCGTGCACGACGAAGCGCAAATGCCCTTCGGCGGCGTGAAGGGCTCGGGCATCGGCCGCTTCGGCGGCAAGGCGGGCATCAACGAGTTCACGGAGCTGCGCTGGATCACGGTGCAGACGACGCCGCGGCATTACCCGTTCTGAACTGAAGGGGAGCGAGGGAGGGGAGGACGAAGGCCCTGGGGCGGGAGCTCCGGGGCCTTTGGTTTGGGGGCGTTACTGCGTCCGATAAGTGGGCGGTTGCGATGTGCTCCAAATGCCGCCACCCCCCTATGGTTCGACTCAATACTCGCTGCCTTCACATGCTGTGGGAGTCGAGATTGAGCTTATCCAGACATGTCATCAAGGCGAGCTTTCAGTCGCTGCACGAGTACCGAGAGAAGGCGTCCGCGCTGGCAAATGCCGCGCTGACCGTCATGCGTGATCAACGTGAGAGCCAGCCGCCATCGGATGGGGAACTGATCGTTGGTGTGCTCCTAGGTTTGCTGGAGCAGCGAGAGGATCTTCGCGAAGCGGAGGTGGGCTTGGGCAATATGCTGGATCGATCTGTGCCGAAGGGTTGAATGCAAAGCCACCAGCCAATGGGAACGCTGGGTGGCGACCGCTTGAGACTGAACTGAGTCGTTCGCTGTCGAAGGCCTGAACGACTGCGTCGAGGAACATCGGTCATAGATCGCGGGCGAACTTGTATGACAGCTTCGCCCTCGCCAGCGGTCGCCTGATGCTAGCGCTCGCGTGCAGTGAGGGCATCAGCATGTAGCGCTCGTAAACCGCAAGGACCGCGAGTCAACGATTCGTGCAGGTCAGGACACTTCCAGCGGAATCTGCATTCGCCGTTTCGCAGGCCTGATGCGGGCAGGTGCCATGGTTGCCGGATCAACCTTCACCGGGTCGCTCAGTTCGACGACGTAAGGGTAGGCCAGCGTTGCGATCGCGGCTGCGAAGTAAGGCCCATCGGTGGACCGGCCGATGCGGTGGACGACTGCAGTGACCTGAGAGTGCCCAACTGGGTTGCCAGACGCGAAGTTGGCCAAGTCGGCAATGGCAAACCGGTCGCCACTGTCGTTTACGCGTAGCGCCTCCTTTCGGTGGCACACGAGCGCGTAGTGCCGGGACTTGCTGACGCCGGCAGACCAACCTCGGCTCGTCACCAGGGTGCCGGCGGGCATCTCCCACTCCTGCTCATCGATGCCTCGGGCGGACTGCCAAACCACAACCTCGGCAGGCGCCACGTCAACCGCGCGGGGCGGCGCGAGCATGGGCGAGAAGACAACGTAGGGATCGCGGCCCTTCAGACGAGTCAACAGCTTGCGAACGGACGGCGCAACGCTGTTTCCGATCCCCCACAGGAAGATGCCGCCGGAGGTCTGGCGCTCCTGCTCTTTCCTCGCCAGGATCGATTCAACGGCCTCGCCACTTTCGGTTCCATATCGAGTCCATACGAAGTAGTCGGGTAGTGGCATGCGTTCCTCTTCAATTTGCAATATTGTACACTTGCAACTCACTAATGCAAAGTCGCCGACCTATCGCCGAAGTCGTGTCCGAGCTGCGCTCTTGGCAGCAAGAGCGCCGCATTGCTTACGAGGATATTGCTTCGGGGGCCGGCGTCGATTTGTCATCGGTCTATCGCCTGTTTGGTGATGGTGAGCCTCGCAGGCGTTACGGTAAGGCGGTGAAGCAAATTTGCAAGTTCGCAAATATCCAACTCGTCAGCACTCAAGTTGCCAGCGAAGTGCCGACCGTCGTGCGGGACGCGGTCCTGCGGACCTGGGATGGCAGCGCCGAGCATGCGAACCGGTTGGCCACTGCGATCACGGCCGTCGGTGACCTGATCCGGCAAGCGGTATCCTCAAAGTAGGCTTTTCCATGTCAAAGACCGAGGCCCTGATTAAGCGACTTGAGGTCGCCGGTTTCGCCGGTGACTTCGTTCGCACCTGCCTGCCTGACTGGTGGGACGATCAGGCCGAAGCGTCCGATTCCTCGTGGCTGCACCTGCAGCTCGGTCTGGCACAGCGCCTTTCCATCGAGCCGCTGAGTCTGCTTGACGAGAACGCACCGCTTCGGCTCTCGGACGTAGGGCGTCCGAAGTTCAAGCATCTCGCGCTGTCAGAAGCTCAGCAGCGCGCGGCGAACGGCTTCGGCAGCGGGCTGGCGCGGCTTCTTTTGGCCGCGACGCCGGAAGGTACGCATGAACTGCCTTCTGCGGCCCTGGAGCTACGGCACCTCTTGTTGGCGGGCGCGGACGAGCCGTGGGTGGGTTTCGGGCAGCTGCTGACACTCTGCGCGGCCTTTGGCATACCTGTTGCCCACCTCACGGCGTTCCCTGCCGGTATCAAGGGCATGGCTGCGATGACCACGAGCATCGGTGCTCGCGGTGTCATCTTCACGGCACGCAGGCCCACTCATCCGGCACAGGTGTCGTTCTACATCGCGCACGAGCTGGGCCACATCGCCCTTGGCCATGTTCGGGACGGCCGTTCAATCGTGGAGGCGTTGACGCTCGACCCTGGCGAAACTGACGATGGCCTGCCACCCGACGAGGAGGAGGTGGCGGCCGACCGATTCGCCTTCGAGCTTCTGACCGGTCAACCGATCCTGCATGTGCAAGGCCCCTCCGACAAGGGCACTGCCAGGGAACTGGTGGAGAAGGCCATTTCAACAGGGCACGCCCTGCGCATCGACCCGGGGTTGATCATCCTATGCTTCGGCCGGCAGTCGAACCGCTGGTCACTCGCAGGTGCTGCCTTGAAGATGTTGCCGGACCACGATGTGACGGTCCCTGCCCAGATCAACCGGGCGCTTCGTACCCAGCTCGACCCAGAGATGTTGTCTTCCGAGGATCGCGCCTACATCGACGCTGTCGCGGCTGCCACATGACAGAGGCCAGCCCCTATCGTCTGCTGCTGGACGCCGACGTTCTGATCAAGCTATCCGTCCTGGACTGCTTCAGCGAGTGCATCACCGCGCTCGGCTGCACGCTGGCGCAGTGCGCCACGATGCGCTCGATGACGCGCAGTGCGGGTGTAGATAACCAGGTCGTGCGCGAGCAGCGTGCCGGTGGCCCAGGCAAGCCTGCACGGCGACTCTTCAAGACCCTGTCTGCGATCCCTACGATTGACAAGCTGACCGACGCGGAAAAGCTGTTGGCGACCACCATCACTGCGGCGGCGCAAGCGAACGGTCTGGCGTTCGACGGTGGTGAGGCGATGCTCGCGAGCGTGGCCATCCACCGGGGACTGCCCTATGTGACGACGGGCGACAAGAAGGCTATCGCCAGCCTGCCGGTTCTGGCTCTTCACGTCGCCGAGGTGGCGCAGTTGCGCGGTAGATTGCTGCCGCTGGAGTACCTGCTGCTCAGGGCGATCCAATCGCTTGGGCTTGCTGCCCTGCACGCGCGCATCGACGCGGGCAAAGGGTGCGATGCCGCGGTGTTCCACGTGGTCGAAGAGGCCGGCTCCGATCAAGCTGCCTTCGAAGGGGCACTCTTGCGCAAGCTGCGCGCGGTGCAAGGGAGGGCGCCGGGGTTCATTCCGGCCTAGCTCAGGTTAGCTTAGCGAAGCAACACCGCGTAGGGTGCGTCAAGTGCCGCTGCCAGCCCAATCTTCAGCACACGGTCATCGGCTGGCGGAACCAGGGCACCAGGGGTCAGTTCAAGGCACGCCTTGTCGACTCGACCCTGGATGTACTCGACCCCAGGCCGTCCTTCCTGCAGACCGATGCCGACCTTGGTGTGCCCTAGGCTCAACTCGAAGTCGGTCGGCTCTAGCGACTTCAAAACCAGAGCATACCGCGACCCACGCACGTTGATCGGCGCCGGCACCTTCTTCCAAGTCACGCCGTCCTCGCTGTATTCTTCGGCTCGAACAGGCTCAGCCCAGTGCTTGGAGACCATCTCGTGCATGCACAGGTAGACCTCTTGTCCGTGGGACGCCAGCTTCGAGACGAAGGGCTGAACTTTAGTCGTCGGGTGGCATGTGTTGCCGCCATAACCCCAGAACGACACGCCCGCATCTTTCAGCTCGCGCTGCTTGCGCGCAATTATGTCGGTCAGGGTCTCCCGCGCGTGGACGCCAACCTTCATGAAGATGAAACCCGCGCCGGGCTGTAGCTGGTACGACATCAGGTCTTCTCCAGATATTCGATTTCATAGGTTTCGCTGGGGGCCTTGCCGTAGTCGACACGCCCCTTCTCGCGGACGTAGCGGACATGCAGCTTTTGCTCTCGTCCGTAGAAGTTCTCCAGCCTCGCGCCGTGAAGCTCGTAGCTCTTGGCAACAGGCACACGGCCTGGCTCCGAACGGATGAAGAGATTGCAGGAGCGCAACTCAGGCGCGTCGTCCAAGTGGTACAGGTGAACTTGCGATTGCATCTCCTGGACAAAGAAGCCTCTGTCCGCAGTGAAAGTCTGGGTGGCCTTGAGTACGCGACGTGCCCAGTCGAGCTTCGGATCATCGGCGATTACTATCACGCCTTCGCCGTCACCTCGCAACCCTTCAATCCCCCGCTCTGCAAAGACCTTGACGCTCTCGCCATCGTTGCTCGCGCCCCAAGGTGGGTTCGTATAGAAGGCATCGAACTGCCCCATCAGGTCTTCCGGGAATGCATCGATGCAGTTGTACAGGCGGGCCGAGATCACCTCGCTGAGCCCCTCCTTATCCGCGAAGCGCTCGACCGCGTGAACGATACGCTCATCAAAGTCGACCAGCTGTATGCGTTTCGGGCCGTAGCTGAAGACCTTCCGCTGCCGGAGGTAAGCGATGCACAAGCTGATGGCATCGCCGTCGCCAACAAACAGCAGGTCTTTGCCGTCGAAGCGCCGAGCGATGTACTCGGACTGCATGACCATATCGCCGGCCTTCATATAGATCTGGTCGAACTCCCGAAGCGGCATCGGCCGGTTCTGGATCACGTCCGAAATTGCATTGACGGCATGCCGCAGATCAAGACGTTCTGCCTTCATCGACCCTCCCGAATCGAAGCCAGTTGTTCGGTGAATGATCGCAGATTTCGTCGTACCCAGCCGCCGTGCTGCCAGGCGCGATCTGGCGATCTCTGCCTTCCGGTAAGGCTGCTCTAACGGGAGACCAAGAGCAGGTCCGACTGGCCGTTGTGCGGCGGCGCGAAAAGACCTCCTGACTACTCTATTAGGTCGATGGTGCGCGCTCGGACCACGGTGGAGCAGTCAGCAGCGCGACTCTGGTGGCTATGCGCGGGTGACGGCCGCTGCACTTCGTACAACGGTCCTTCTTACGTCCTGCGGCTGCTGGGCCTAACGACCGTTTGGTGGCGCTGAGTGGTGGTTCGACCGTCGCCCTTCAGTGGACGAGAACGCTGCATTTCAGCCGTTCCCTGTCTCAAACCTTCATCGCCCCCCAAGTCGTCGTCTTCGCAAACGCCGCAAACTCCCGCTTCGTCGCCCCCACCTTGCTCTTGCGGCTCCACGTCTCGCCCGTGGGCAACTGGTAGGTCACGCCGATCTCGGGTGGATTGCCCTCGCTGTCCAGGTCCCCGCGCTCCTTGGCCCGTCGGGGGCTGGTGAAGCCGGCGCCTTCCGCCAGCTCGGCCAGCGTCTCCTCCGCCTCGTGGCTCTTCATCATCTTGATGAGGTGGATGACGGCGTCCTTCTTCGTCTTGCCCATGTGCGTGAGCTTGTCCGACAGGAAGTTGAGCGTGGACTCGAATTCCTTCGTCGACTGTTCCTCGGCTTGCTGCATCAGCCGCTCCGCGTATTCGCGCAGTTCGGTGGAGCTCATCTTGGTCGTGTCTTTGGCGGGGTTGAATACCACGGGTTCTCCTACGACGATGTGTGGGGTGCGGGAGGGAAGGCCTCAGTCCGCAGAGTCTAGCCAATTGGACACCCGCCCCGGCGCCCGCGCCCGGCGTTCATTGCACCGCGGTGGCTGGATGTGTAGATTCCGCCTCCAGCAACTGCATATGCCCACCAATCTCGCCCTCGACCAAGACCTCCTGCAACGCGCTTTCCGCGTCAGTGGGGATCCCACGATGAAGGCCGCCGTTACGCGTGCCCTGCAAGAGTTCATTGCTCGCAGAGAGCAGCGTCGTGTAGTGGAACTCTTCGGCAAGCTGGAGTGGGACACATCGTACGACCAGAAGGCGGGGCGATCGCGTGAGCGGTGAGCTTTGCTCCACAACATGCGCCCCCTTCGCTACTCCATCAACGTCTCCCTGGACGGCTGTTACGACCACCAGGCGATGGGCCCCGACGAAGAGCTGCACCGCCACGCCGCCAACACCCTGGCGCAGGCCGATGCCTTGCTGTTTGGGCGGGTCATCTATGGCCTGATGGAGTCCGCCTGGCGGCCCGTGGCCGAGACGGGCGTGCGGCCCGAAGGCATGCCCGAATGGACGCTTCCCTTCGCGCAGACCATCCACGCGGCGAAGAAGTACGTCGTGTCCAGCACGCTCAAGCAGGTGGATTGGAACGCGGAGCTGTTGCGCGGCGACCTGGGCGCGGAGGTGCAGCGCCTGAAGCAGCAGCCGGGCAAGGGCCTGTACGTGGCGGGCGTGCAGTTGCCCATGGCCCTGGCGCAACTGGGCCTCATCGACGAATACGAGTTCATCGTGCACCCCCGCCTGGTGGGGCGTGGGCCCACGCTGTTTGCGGGGCTGCCCCAGCACGTGGATTTGCGGCTGGTGGGGCAGAAGGCGTTTCGCTCGGGCGCCATGGTGCTGCGCTACGAACCGGTGCGGGGCGCCTGATGGCCGCCGACAACGGCCGCGCCCCCAATGCGCCAGTGACCTACCCCGTCGAAGGCGGCTGCGATTGCCGCTACGTGCGCTACCGCCTCACCACCGCGCCGCTGATCGTGCACTGCTGCCACTGCCGCTGGTGCCAGCGCGAATCCGGCGCCGCCTTCGCGCTGAACGCCATGTATGAATCGGATCGGGTGGAGCACATCGCCGGCGAGCCCGAGCTGATCGACACGCCCTCGGCCAGCGGCGCAGGCCAGAAGATCGCCCGCTGCCCCAAGTGCCGCGTGGCCCTGTGGAGCCACTACGCCGGCTCGGGCCCCGTCACCCGCTTCGTGCGGGTCGGCACGCTGGACAACCCGGACCAGATGCCGCCGGACGTGCACATCTTCACCAGCACCCGCCAGCCGTGGGTGGTGATTCCCGCAGGGGCGCCGGCCTTCCCCGAGTTCTACGACCGCGAGGCCGTGTGGTCAGAAGAAGCACTGGCGCGGCGGCGCGCATTGCTGCCGCAGATCGAGGCGTATCTGGCGGGACGGCGCTGAAGGTTCGCAGGGCTGCGTTGACGACCGTCAGTGCTTTCGCGGCCGAGTCCCGCATCCTTGGCAACCGGCGTCATGCCCTTGGCGCTTTGGTGGTGCTGTGCTTGGGCATGGCGATGATCTTGAATTCGTTCAAGTCGTTGACGTGGTGGGGGTATCGCGGCACTCGCTCAGTGCACCACCACCGACGCGATGCGAGGTCAACGCCAGCGCATCGCACAATCCCCTCATGTTCACCGCCACCTTCACTTTCGCCAAGCGCGAATTCGACGACGAATTCCACGCACTGGACCAGCGCATCGCCGAGATGGCGCGCGCCATCCCCGGCTACCTCGGCGAAGAGGCCTGGGAGAACCCCGCGAACGGACTCATTTCCAACGTCTACTACTGGGAGACGATGGAGGCCTTGCAGGCGCTCATGAAGCACCCGGACCACCTGGAGGCCAAGCGCCAGCAGGCGCGTTGGCTGCAGGGCTATCACATCGTCATCGCCGAGGTGGTGGGTTCGTATGGCGATGGCGGCATCCCGCACCCTCTGACGCAGCGCTGACCACCGTGGACGAACTGCGCGCCCTCTCCACCTTCATCCGCGCCGCCGAGCTCGGCAGCTTCAACCGCGCGGCCCAGGCGCAGGGCTCCACCGCGCAGGCGGTGAGCAAGAGCGTGCGGCAACTGGAGCAGCGGCTGGGCGTGCGGCTGTTCCACCGCACCACGCGCAAGAGTTCGCTCACCGAGGAAGGCGCGCGGCTGCTGGAGTCGGTGCGCGCCAACATGGACGGCCTGACCGCCGCGCTCAATGGCGTGCGCAGCGCCGCGCGCGAGGACGAGGGCCTGATCCGCATCAGCGCCGGCGGCGCCACGGGCCGCAAGCTGATCCTGCCGCTGGTGGCGCAGTTCCGGGCCCTGCACCCCAAGGTCACGTTCGACCTGGTGCTGGAAGACGGCAGCACCGATGCCGTCACCGAGCGCATCGACCTGGGCTTCAAGGCCGGCAACGCGCCCACCTCGCAGGTGGTGTCGCGCCGGCTGTTCGCCATTCAGCTCACGGTGTGCGCCACGCCGGCCTACCTGGCCGCGCACGGCACGCCCACCACGCTGGATGCGCTGCAGCGGCACGCCTGCATCGGCTACCGGCAGCCCGGCACACCGCGCCCGGTGCCCTGGGAATTTGAGGTGAAGGGCGAGACGGTGTACCGGCACATGAACCACGTCGTCTGCTGCAGCGACCCGGAGGCCGAGATGCAGGCCACGCTGACCGGCATGGGCATCGGCCAGATCGACAGCATCAACGCCAGTGAATTCATTCGCCGTGGCGAGCTGGTGCCGCTGCTGGTGCGCCACACCAGCGAGCGCATGGGCCTGTACCTCTACTACGCCCAGCGCAAGGACATGCCGCTTCGCGTGCGCCGTTTCATCGACTTCGCGGTGGGGCAGCTGCGCGGCGGTGCGGATTTCTACGTGCCGCAGGCCGAGCTGCGCGCGCTGGGCCGGCGCGCCGCGCAGGGCAGCAACGAGGCCGGGTAACGCGCCCAGGGCCTGCCGATCAGGCCAGACGCAAGGCCAGGCGCAAGGCCAGGCCCTGGCCCCGCCGACTGACCCGCAGCGCGGGCACCCAGCCCACGAGCCGCAGGCCCAGGCCCGAGAGCATGCCCGCGAGCGCCAGCCCCACCACGCCCGACCAGCCCCAGCGTTCCAGTGCCCAGGCGCCCAGCACGGAGCCCGCGACGATGCCCGCGAACATGCAGCAGTACAGCACCGAGTTGAGGCGGCTGCGCGCGGTGCCGTCCAGTGCGTAGACGATGTTCTGGTGCGCGACGAGCGCGGATTGCCCGCCCAGGTCCAGCCCCAGCGCGCAGACCACCAGCAGCGGGAGCCGGGCCTCGGCCGGCACCAGGGGCAGCAGGAACATCAGCGCAAAACTCGCCGCCGCCAGGCCGCAGGCCGCGCGCAGCACATGCTCCGGCCCATGGCGGTCGATCCAGCGGCCCACCAGCGGGGCGGCCAGCGCACCGGCGATGCCGACCAGGCCGAACGCGCCGCAGGCCGCCGCCCCCAGGTGAAACGGCGCGCCGTTCAGGAACACGGCCAGCGACGACCAGAACGCCGCGAAGCCGATCGACATGAGGCTTTGCGCCCAGCCCGCCAGGCGCAGCGGCGGGTGCTCGAGCCACAGCGCGCGCAGCGAGCGCATGAGCTGCAGGTACGGCAAGGTGGTGGTGGGGCGCAGATCGGGCAGCCGCCGCCAGGTCCACCCCATCAGCGTGGCCACCGCCACGGCGGCCAGGGCGAAGGTCCAGCGCCAGTCCGCCGTCTGGGCCAGCACGCCGCTCACCAGGCGCGACAGCAGGATGCCCATCAGCAGGCCGGTCATGACGCGGCCCACCAGGCGGCCGCGCGCCTCGGGCGGCGCCAGGTCGGCGGCGGTGGGCACGAAGTCCTGCGCCACCGTGGCGGCCAGGCCGATCGCCAGGCAAGCGCTCATCAGCGTGGCGCTGTCGGGGGCCGCCGCCGCCAGCAGCAGGGCCAGCAGCAGCATCGCCAGCTTGCTCAGGATGATGCGCTTGCGGTTCAGGCGGTCGCCCAGCGGCGCCAGGAACAGCAGGCCCAGCATGTAGCCCAGTTGCGTGAGGGCGGGCAGCCAGCCGGTGCTGCGGTCGGCCAGGCCGAACTCGGCGCCCACCAGGGGCAGCACGGGCTGGATGTAGTACAGCGAGGCGACGGCCAGGCACGCCCCGCAGGCCAGCAGCCGGTCCGGTGGGGCGGGCCGGGCAGACATCAGATGCCTTCCTTGGTCGGCATGATCACGACCTGCTGCAGGTTCACGTGCTTGGGCTGCGAGACGATGAAGCCCACCGTGGCCGCGATGTCCTCGGCCTTGAGGAAGTCGATGCTCTGCGCGGCGTTCTTGATCCAGTCGATGGCGCCCTGGAAGGTGAAGTGGCCTTGCAGCTCGGTGTCGGTGATGCCGGGCTCGATGACCGAGACGCGGATGTTCTTGGGGCCGAGTTCCAGGCGCAGGTGGCGCACCAGGTGGCTGACGAAGGCCTTGGTGGCCGAGTACACGGCGAAGTAGCCGTAGACGTACTGGCTGGCGATCGACGAGGTGTTGATCAGGTCCACCACGCGGCCCTCGGCGGCGGCCGCCTCCAGTTGCGGCACGAAGGCCTGCACCACGCGCATGGCGCCCGTCACGTTCAGGTCGATCTGGGTTTCCCACTCCTTCGCGGGCTGCTGGCCAATGGCGCCCGGCAGCATGAGGCCGGCGTTGTTGAACACGAGGTCGGCGTTGCCGAACTCGCGCAGCACGGCGGCCGCGGCGGCCTCGACCGAGGCCGCGTCGGTGACGTCGGTGGCGATGGCGAGCGCCTGGCCGCCCTGGCGCGAGATCTCGGCGGCAAGTTCGTCGAGCTGGGGCTGGCGGCGGGCCAGCAGCGCCACCTTGGCGCCGCGGGAGGCGAGCAGCAAGGCGGTGGCGCGGCCCATGCCGCTGGACGCGCCGGTGACGACGGCGACGCGGCCGATCAGGTCTTGCGGGAGTGCGGGGTTGGTGGAGAGGCGAGAGGCGGTGGACATGGCGATGGCTCCTTGAGGTTGGCGTGCGCCGGTGTTGGCGACGGGGTGAACTCTAGGAATCGCCGGCCTTCTCCAGTAGTAAGTTCGGGGTGATATCAGTCACAACCTGAAGTTGCGACTGACGGCTCCCGCTGGCGAAGAAGCGGGAAGTGGCCCCGCAGCCGTATACTCCTTTCAAGCAATTCCCAAGCTATTCAGCATCTATCCAGATTGACCATGGGAACCACCCATTCCGCGCCAGGTCATGGCCGCGCCGAACGGATCCTCGAGCTTCTGCTCAGAGGGCCAGCGTCTGCGGTGGAGGCCTGCCGTGCGTTGGAGATGTCCCAGGCGTCGTTTTCACGGTCTATTCAGGATTTGCAAAAACGGCCGGACAGCAAGCTGCTCGTGCTGCCCAAGGTGGGCGGCGCCCGGGCGCCGCTGTACGCCGTCGCCCGGCAGCTCCCCCGCTGCGAGGCCGTGGTCCCCGTTCACCGGGTGGACGCGGCCGGCCGCGTGGCGCAGATCGGATTCGTGGCCATGCTGCAGCCGCGCGGCTCGGCCACGCTGCGCGACGGCGCCGGGCGCCTGTACGACGGCCTGCCACCCGAACTGCACCACGCGGCGCCCTCGGGCTTCATTGGCCGGCGCCTGGCCTCGGCCAGTCAGGCGGAGCTGGGCCTGCCCCCCAACTTGAAGGACTGGAACGACGACCACCGCGTGGTGTTCCTCTGCAACCGCTCGCCGGACGTGCCCGGCAACCTGGTGTTCGGCAACGAATCGCTGACGCAACTGCTGATGCGCCGCGCCACACCGGCCCACGCGGCCGATGCGCGGTCCACGGTGTTTCCGACGCTGGCCCTGCTGTCCGCCGCCGAGAGCGCAGGCACTTCCAGCGCGGGGGGTGAGCAGCCCAAGTTCAGCGTCGAGATGGAAGACACCGGCCACGTGCTCGTGAAGTACGCCAAGGCGGGCACGCGCATGGCCGAGCTCTTGCGCCTGGAGCACCTGGCGCTGCGCGCCCTGGAAGAGCACGGCGTGGCCGCGGCCACCACCTGGCTTCACCACCACCAGGACCTGGTGTTCCTGGAGGTTCAGCGCTTCGACCGCGTGGGCCGCAGCGGACGCCTGGGCGTGATCTCGGCCGGCGCGTACGACGACGAGCACTTCGGCAGCCGGGACAACTGGGCGGACTTCGCACGGCGCCTGGTGAAGGCGGGTGCCCTGAGTGAGCCGCACGCCCTGCCCATCCGGGTGCTGCAGGCCTTCAGCCAGCTCATCGGCAACACGGACACGCACTTCGAAAACCTCTCGCTGATGCTCGACGACAGCGGTCAGGTGGCGAAGGTCGCGCCCGCCTACGACATGCTGCCCATGTGCTACGCACCGGGCTCGGCCTCGGGCATCGACCCGGCGCTGGATCCGGTCCGGCCCTCGATCGGGCGCATCGGCCCGGAGCCGGCGGTATGGGATGTGGCGGCGCGCGCGGCCTTGAGGTTCTGGTCGCGGGCCAGCGAGGAGGCCGGCCTGTCCGAGGCGATGCGCGCGGTCGCCCGGCTCAACCACGCGCAGGTGCAAAGCTTCGTCGAGCCCCTGGTGCCGCCGTCGGCGCAAGCCTGAGCGCGGCGGCCCTCAGCGCTGCGCCATGCGCGTGGGCGCGAACACGCTGCGCCCCAGCCACTGCCACAGCCGCTGCCCGTTGCGCCCCGCGCCCTGCACGCGCAGCTCGCCCGCGCGGATCTGTTGCTCCGGGTCGCTGTCGCCGGTCCAGATCTCGGTGAGCGCGCGCACCGTGGAGTCCACCAGCACGCTCACGTCGTGGCCGGGGTCGTCGCGGCACAGGTCGGCTTCGTGGTGCTGCACCACCAGCCACCACCGCCGCTCGGCCACGGGCGCGTCGCGGAACTGGAAGTGCACCACGGTGCGCTCGTCGGCGGGGAAGGCATCGAGGCGCGCGAAGCGGCGGATGTCCCACATCAGAAAACCCGCGTCCAGTTGCTCCGCGCGCAGCCGGCTGCCGATCCAGCGCGCGCCCCAGTGGCCGATGCCCACCACGATGGGCCGCAGTTCTTCGCCGGCGGTGGTCAGGTGGTATTCCCAGCCCTTGTCGGCGCGGCGCCGCTCGACGACGCCGATCTCCTCCAGCTTGCGCAGGCGCTGCGTCAACAGCGTGGCCGACATGCGCGGCACGCCGCGGTGGATGTCGTTGAAGCGGTGGCTGCCGCACAGCAGCTCGCGCACCACGAGCGGTGTCCACAACTCGCCCAGCACCTCCGCGCCCCGCGCCACGGTGCAGAACTGCAGGTAGTCGATCATGCGGGCCAGTCTAGCGGTGCACCAGCGGCCTGCCTACTCCAGATTCTGGACTTGAGGGCACCTGGCGCCAGGCCTAACTTGCGGGCCGACCGTGCACGTCGCACCGGTCCTTCCCAAGGAGCACCGCCATGACCGAGACCCTGCTTTCTTCTCCCGAGACCCCGGCCGTCTTCGACGCCGAGAAGTTCCGCCAGACCACGCGCGCGCAATGGGAGAGCGCCGCCGAAGCGTGGGACCGCTGGGGCCCCTTGCTGGCGCGCTGGCTGGGCCCCGCCACCGAGGCCATGCTGGACATGGCGGCCGTCGGCCCGGGCTCGCGCGTGCTCGACGTGGCGGCCGGCGCGGGCGAGCAGACGCTCGTGGCCGCGAAGCGCGTGGGCCCGCAGGGCCATGTGCTGGCCACCGACATCTCGCCCACGATCCTGCGCCACGCGAAGTCGGCGGCCGATCGGGCCGGCCTGTCCAACGTGGAGACCATGGAGCTCGACGGCGAGCGCCACGACCGCCTGCCGGGTGCGTCCTTCGACGCGGCGGTGTCGCGCGTGGGCCTGATCTATTTCCCCGACCAGCAGCGGGCGCTGGCCGGCATCCGCCACGCGCTGCGGCCCGGTGGGCGCTTCGCGGCGGTGGTGTATTCCACGGCCGAGCGCAACCCCTTCTTCTCGGTGCCGGTCGGCATCATCCGGCGCCGCGCACAGTTGCCGCCGCCGCTGCCGGGCCAGCCCGGGCCGTTCTCGCTGGGCGGTGAAGGCGTGCTCGCGAGGGCGCTGGAGCAGGCGGGTTTTCGGGACGTGGAGGTGCGCCGCGTCGATTCGCCGGTGCAACTGCCCACGGCCGCCGAGTGCGTGCGCTTCGAGCGCGAGTCCTTCGGGGCGCTGCACCAGATGATGGCCAGCCTGAGTGAGGCCGAGCGCGCCGACACCTGGCAGGAGATCGAGCAGGCGCTGCTGCGCTTCGAGAGCCCGTCCGGCTTCGTGGGGCCGTGCGAGATGCTGGTGGGCGCGGGCACGCGCTGAGGCCGGCGGGCGGCGCGCGCTCCGCGGGCAATCAGGGGGCGCTGGCGTCGCCCTTCGGCGCGCGCCGCGTCAGCAGCTCCACCGCCCAGTCGATGAACACCCGCACCTTCGCGCTCTGGTAGCGGTTCGGCGGGTACGCCAGGGACAGCGGCATCGGGTCGAAGCGCCAGTCCTCGAACAGCGGCACCAGCTCGCCGCGCGCGGCGTGCGCCTCGGCCATGTAGGTGGGCAGCCACAGCACGCCCAGCCCCGCCAGGCCCGCCGCCAGGTAGGCGTTGCCGTCGTCCACCGCCAGCGCGTGGCGGCCTTGCAGGCTCAGGCGCTCGCTGCCGCGGTGCAGCGTGAGCGACAGCACCTTGCCCGTGCGCGCGCTCAGGTAGCCCACGGTGCGGTGCGGCGTGTGCTCCAGCTCGCGCGGGTGCGCCGGCGTGCCGGCGCGTTGAAGGTAGGCCGGCGCCGCGTACGCGGCGATCGACAGATCGCCCAGGCGCCGCGCCACCAGCGAGGGGTTGGTGATCTCGCCACCGCGGATCACGCAGTCCACCTGGTCCTCGATCAGGTCCACCATGCGGTCGCTCGCGCCCATGTCGATCTGGATGTCCGGGTACTTCGCATGAAAGTCCGGCAATGCCGGCACCAGCACCAGCCGCGCCAGCGGGGTGGGCACGTCCACGCGGATGCGCCCGCGCGGCGAGGCCTGGGCGCTGGACAGGCTGGTCTCGGCGTCGTCCAGGTCGGCCAGCAGGCGCCGCACGCGCTCGTAGTAGGCCGCGCCGTCGGCGGTCACCTGCACCTGGCGGGTGGTGCGGTGCAGCAGCTTCACGCGCAGGTGCGCCTCCAGTTGCTGCACCAGTTGCGTCACGCTGGTCTTGTTCAGGCGCAGCGTCTCGGCGGCGCGGGTGAAGCTGCCGGCCTCCACCACCCGCGCAAAGGCCTGCATCGCATCGAATCGGTCCATGGGTGCTTCGCCTCGGTTCAGGGATTGTTTGGATTGGCCAAACAGTGATTGTTGGCCTGCCCGGTTTATCCGGGGGGCGTGCGTCCCTAAATTCCCTGCACCCCCAACCGTTTGCCGAAGGAAACCCTGCCATGAGCACCCCCACCACCGCCCTCGAAACCCGCCCGCGCAGCCGCGACGTGGTGTCCCCGCCCAGCCGCCACGCCCTGTACGAGCTGCACCGCTATTCCCCCGCCATCCGCGCCAACGGCCTGCTGTTCGTGTCAGGCCAGGTGGGCAGCCGGCCCGACGGCTCGCCCGAGCCGGACCTCGACGAGCAGGTGCGCCTCGCGTTTCGCAACCTCAACGCCATCCTGGCCGAGGCCGGCCTCAGCTTCGACGACGTGATCGACGTGACCGTGTTCATGGTGGACCCGCACACCCACTTCGAACGCGCCTGGGCCGTGGCGGCGGAGTTCTGGGGCCAGGCGCCGTACCCCACCGCCACCGCCATCGGCGTCACCTGGCTGTCGGGCTTCCAGTTCGAGATCAAGGTGATCGCGAAGCTGCCCGAGTGAACGCCCTGCGTGCGCGGCGCGTTCAGGCCGGCTGGGCCTGGCCCAGCCGTTCGCGCGCGTAGCGGCTGGGCGCCAGCCCCACGTGGCGGCTGAAGGCCGTGCTGAAGGTGCTGGCCGAGCCATAGCCCACGCGCTCGGCCACCGCGCCGATGGGCAGGCCGCCCTGGTCGAGCAGGTCCTTGGCCAGGGCCATGCGCCAGGCCAGCAGGTACTCCATGGGCGGCACGCCCACCGCGCGGGTGAAGCGCTCGAAGAAGGTGGAGCGCGACAGCGCGGCCTCCTTCGCCAGGGCCGGCACCGTCCACGCGCGTTCGGGCGCGCCGTGCATGCGGCGCAGGCCCACGGCCACGCGCTCGTCGGCCAGGCCGCGCAGCAGGCCGGGGGGCGCCGCTTCGTTCGAGGCGCTGCGCAGGGCCTCGATGAGCAAGAGCTCCACCAGCCGCGCCAGCACCAGGTGGCGGCCCGCGCGATCGGCCAGGGATTCGTCGCGCACCAGTTGCACCAGCACCGGCAGGCGCTCGACGCCGCGCACGTGCAGCAGCGTGGGCAGCAGCGACACCAGCAGCGCCGCGTCCAGCGACTGGAACTGGAAGTAGCCGCCGAGCATGCGCATCTCGGGCGGGCCCTTGCGGCGGCCGTGGCGCAGCTCGCCTTGTTGCTGTTGCCCGGCGGTGCGCGCCGGGTCCATGTGCACGGGCGGCGCGGGCTCCAGGCCGCGCAGCGTGAAGCCGGGCGTGCTGGGCATCAGCACGAAGTCGCCCGCCTCCAGCGACAGCGGCCGCTGCCCGTCCGCCGCCAGCACGCAGTGGCCTTCGAGCATGGTGCAGAAGCTGGGTTGCCCGAAGGCCGGGTAGCGCACGGCCCAGGCGCCCGCGCCGCTGATGAGCTTGGAATACACCGCGCGCGGGCGCAGCAGGGCGATGACGTCGGCCAATGGGTCCACCATGATCGGACGAGTCCGGACTTTTGCCAAAGTGATTCGGACTCAGGATTGTAGATAGTCCGGTCGATGGGACCTATCGTTGCGGCACCTTCAACGCAACCCCTGAACACCACCCCAAGGACTTCTCATGAAAACCATCCTCATCACCGGCTGCTCCTCGGGCTACGGCCTGGAAACCGCGCGCCATTTCCACGCCAAGGGCTGGAACGTCATGGCCACCATGCGCACGCCGCGCGATGGGCTCCTGCCCCTGTCGCCCCGGCTGCGCGTGCTGCCGCTGGACGTGACGCAGCCCGACAGCATCGCCCGCGCGCTGGCGGCGGCCGGCCCCATCGACGTGCTCGTGAACAATGCGGGCCTGGGCCTGTTCGGCGCCTTCGAGGCCACGCCCATGGCCACGGTGCGCGAGATCTTCGAGACCAACACCTTCGGCAGCATGGCCATGGCGCAGGCGGTGCTGCCGGCCTGGCGCGCGCGCCGCTCGGGCCTGCTGATCAACGTGACCTCCAGCGCCACGCTGGCGCCCTTCCCGCTGGTGGCGGCCTACACGGCCAGCAAGACGGCGATCGAAGGCTTCACCGAATCGCTGGCGCTGGAGTTGCAGGCCTTCGGCGTGCGCGTGAAGCTGGTGGAGCCGGGCTACGGCCCCGGCACGCGCTTCGCCGCCAATGGCGCCGAGCGCATGCAGGGGCTGATCCCCGAGGCCTACGCGCCTTATGCCCACGAGGTGTTCGCCTCGTTCGCGCAGCCGGCGGCGGTGACGAGTGAGCTCGACGTGGCCGAGGCGGTGTGGCAAGCGGCGAACGACGAATCGCCGCGCTTGCGCTACGCGGCCGGCGCGGACGCGCTGGCGCTGGCGGGCGCGCCCACCCTCACGCCCCGATGCGAATGAGCGGAATGCCGCTCACCGGGTCGCACACCCGCCGCAGGTGAGCGGGCGACTCCACCAGCATGAGCTCCAGCGTGGGCCGCACGCGCGCCTCCAGCAGGTGGCCGCCGATGGCCTGGCCGTTGCGCTTGCCCAGCACCACGTGCGCGTGCACCTTGGGCTCATCGCCGTCGAGCGCGATGTCGCCCACCAGCGAGAGCACTTCCACCTGCTCGTCGATGGGGATGCGCTCGTACTGCTTGCTGTCCCAGTTGAAGTAGCCCAGCGTCGCGGACTCGAAGGCGCCGATGGCCGTGACCCGGCTGGCGGTGAGGCTGTGTTCTTTCGCGAAGCGCTGCAGCGTGGACATCACCTCGTCGCCGCGATCCAGGATCAGGGCGATGGTGCGTTCGGGGGTGTCGTTGAGGACCTTGGCTCGCATGGCTGTTCCCCTCAGGCCGTGGTCCGGTGCAGGGGGAACAGGCGCCGCGTCAGGTCGGCGTTGCTCTCCTGCACCAGATTCTTGTCGAGCGTGCTCACCACCGTGCTGGCCACTTCGTCGTGCAGGGCCTTGCGCAGGTAGCCCAGCAGGCGCGGCGCCGCCACCAGGTGCAGGGCGTCGTAGCGCCCTTCGCGGCGCAGCTCCACCAGCCGCTGCGCGATGCGCTCCGCGAAGAGCTGCGCGTGCTGGTGGCGCTCGGAATCCCCGGCGGAGACCGTGGCCTGCGGCATGCCGCCGTTGCCACCCCCAGCGCGGCGCCCGTGCGGGCCCTTGTGCATTTCGCCCTCGCGGGCGTGGGCGTCGGGGTCGGTCAGTTCTTCCACGGGCGCCAGGTCGGCACCGGAGGGCTTTTCGAGGATGCGGGCGATGGCTTCGTCGGCCACCAGAGCCCATGTGGTCTTCATTGGCTGCTCCTTTCGTCGGGGTCGGGCCGCAGCCCGGCAAGAATCCATCCTGGGGGCCCGGGGACGGCCGCGCTGTAGGACAAGACCGTGCCCGCTTGCCCGCAGGGGCCCCTGCGCCAAACGGTTCATTCCCCGTGGCCCCGCGCTGCGCCGAACCGCAATGGCGCGCGCGCAGGATCCGTGGGACAACACCCCACCCCACGAGGAATCCACCCATGCCTTCCGATTCGTTCTCGCCCGCCCGCCGCCGCCTGCTGCAAGGCTCCGGCGCGCTGGCCGCCGCCCGCTTCACCGGCGTGATGGGCGCGCTCTACGCGCAAAACGCCCTGGCCGCCACCGGCAAGCAGACCGTCTCCGCCGCCTCGCCTTATGGCCCCATCGCGCCCGTGAACGACCTGGCCACCGGCCTGCCGCTGCTGCAACTGCCGCCCGGGTTCAGCTACCGCAGCTTCGGCTGGACGGGCGACGCGATGGACGATGGCGCCCCCACGCCCGGCAGCCACGACGGCATGGCCGCGGTGCTGTCGCGCCGCGTGGGCCGCGGCAGCGAGCTGGTGCTGGTGCGCAACCACGAGCGCGGCCTGGTGGCCACGCCGGGTGAGGCCATCCAGGCGCCGCAGCGCTACGCCACGACGATGGTCAATGGCGTGATCACCGTGTTCTACGGCAGCGTGCCCATCCGCATCGGCGCGGGCGGCACCGTGACCGACCCGGCCGCCCCCGCGCCCGCGCCCTTCGTGGGCTACCCCGCCGGTGGCACCAGCAACCTCGTGTGGCGCGACAACCAGTGGGCCGGCTCGATGGGCTCCATCGGCGGCACGCTGGGCAATTGCGCGGGCGGCCCCACGCCCTGGGGCAGCTGGCTCACCTGTGAAGAGACCATCTACGACTTCTCCACCATCGGCGGCAGCAAGCACGGCTACGTGTTCGAGGTGGCGGCCGACCCCACGGCCAGCATCGCCGAGCCCATCGTCGGCATGGGCCGCTTCGTGCACGAGGCGGTGGCCGTCGACCCCGCCACCGGATTCGTCTACGAGACCGAGGACAACCGCAACATCTCGGCCTTCTTCCGCTACGTGCCCCACAACACTTCCGGGGCGGTGGGCAGCCTGCACAACGGCGGCACGCTGCAGGCCGCGCGCATCAAGGCGCTGGTGCGCCAGGCCCGCCCGTCCACGCTGGCGCAGGCCAATGACCAGGGCCTGCTCAACCCCGACATCGGCGACGAGTACGAACTCGAGTGGGTCAACATCGCCGACCCGGACGCCGACCCCGTGGTGGTGGTGGGCCAGCCCGGTGGCGTGAGCCTGGGCTTCGCGGCCGGCCCCACCCACCAGGCGCTGACGCAGGGCTGCGCGCGCATGAGCCGGGGCGAAGGCATCTGGTACTCGGCCGGCAAGATGTTCATGGTGGACACGGCGGCGGGCGTGGACGGCAGCGGCCGCGTGGGCCGGGGCGAAGGGGCGGTCTGGGAGCTGACGCTGGCCACCATGCGCCTGCGCGCCGTCTTCGTGAGCGGCGACCAGACGGCGGGCAACAACCCCGACAACGTGACCGTGAGCCCGCGCGGCGGCGTGCTGCTGTGCGAAGACGGCGGCGGCTCCAGCGACGCGTACGGCACCGGCTCGCGCCTGCTGGGCCTGAACGCGGCGGGCGAGGCCTACATCTTCTGCAAGAACAACGTGAACCTGAGCGCGCAGCAGGTGGCCAACGCCGGCAAGACCGTGAGCGCGGCCGACCACCGCGGCTCGGAGTTCTGCGGCGCCGCCTTCGACCCGACGGGCCGCGTGCTGTTCGCCAACATCCAGACGCCAGGCATCACGGTGGCCATCACGGGCCCGTGGAACAAGGGCAACCTCTGAAGCCGATGCCTCAGGCGCGCGCGCCGCGCCGGGGCTTCTGGCTCGCCACCAGGAAATCCGCCAGGGCACGCACCCGCAAGGGCATGTGCCGGTTGGCGGGGTAGATGAGCGAGAAGGGCCGCGAGGCGCCGCCCAGGGGCCGCAGCACCTCCACCAGGGCGCCGCTGTCCAGGTCCTTCTCGACCATGAAGCGGTAGATCTGCGCGAGGCCCGCGCCCGCACGCGCCAGCGTGGCCACGCCCACGATGTCCTCCGACACGCAGCAGCCGCCCTGCGTGGGCACGTCGCGCTCCTCACCGCCCACGCGCAGGCGCCAGGGCACCCGCTGCCCGGTTCGCGGCAGCACGAACTGGATGCAGTCGTGCGCCGGCAGGTCCTCCACCGACTTCGGCGTGCCGCGCTGGCGCAGGTAGGCCTTGGTTGCCACCACCACCAGCTCGGCGTCCATCAGCGGGCGCGCGATGAGCCCCGAGTCGGCCTGCACGCGCCCGCGCACCGCCAGGTCGAAGCCATCGGCGGTGAAGTCGATGTTGCGGTTGCTCAGTTGCACGTCCACCTCCACCTGGGGGTGGCGCGCGCGAAACGCCGGCAGCAGCGGCAGCAGCCGGTGGTGCCCGAACGAGGTGGGCGCGCTGATGCGCACCACGCCCGCCGGCTGCGCCTGGTGCCCGCTGAGCTGGCGCTCGGCTTCCGCCAGTTGCCCCAGGGCCTGCTTGCACTGCTGGTGGTAGGCGCGCCCTTCGTCGGTGAGGCGGATGCGCCGCGTGGTGCGCACGAACAGGCGCACCTGCAGGCGTTCTTCCAGGCGGCCGATGGCGCGGCTCACGGCGGCCGGCGTGAGCGCGGCCTGCCGCGCGGCGGCGGTGAAGCTTTCCAGGTCGGCCGCCAGGCAGAAGAGTTCGATGCTGCCCAGGGAGGTGACGCCGAATTCGCGGGCCATGAATTACCCCGTGTAATGAATGAAGTTCAAGTCTATGTGTTTATCAACGGGGGGGCGATGAATACCATCACCACATCGTTTTTCAACCGCCCTTTCACGGCACGAGGCACACCATGACTTCCCGCATCAGCATCGTTTTCCACAGTGGCTACGGCCACACCCGCCAGGTCGCGCAGGCCGTGGCGCAAGGCAGCGGCGCGGACCTGATCGAGATCGATCAGGAAGGCCGCGTCAGCGAGCAGGACTGGGCCCGCCTGGCCGCGTCCGACGCCATCGTCTTCGGCACGCCCACCTACATGGGCAACGTGAGCTGGCAGTTCAAGCGCTTCCAGGACACCACCACCGGCGTGTGGATGAACCAGCAGTGGAAGAACAAGCTGGCCGCGGGCTTCACCAACTCCGCCGGCATCAACGGCGACAAGCTGGCCACGCTGAATTCGCTGTTCACCTTCACGCAGCAGCACGGCATGCTGTGGGTGGGCACGGGCATGCTGCCGGCCAACGCCAAGGCCTCGGTGCGCGACGACGTGAACTACCTGGCCTCGTTCAGCGGGCTCATGGCCGCCACGCCCTCGGACGCGTCGGCCGACGAACTGGTGGCGGGCGACCTGCGCACCGCGCGCCTGTTCGGCGAGCGCATCCGCGAGGTCGTGCAGCGCCTGCACTGAGGAGCCGCCATGCCCTACGTGAACATCCAGGTGACGCGCGAGAACGTGAGCGCGCAACAGAAGGCCGAACTCATCGCCGGCGTGACCGACCTGCTGCAGCGCGTGCTCGACAAGGACCCGGCGCTCACGCACGTGGTGATCGACGAGATCGATCTCGACAACTGGGGCGTGGGCGGTCTGCCCGCGCTGCAATACCGGCAGCGGGGCACCCGGTGAGCGCCGCGGCGGACTTCGCCCGCGAGAGCGAGGCCGTGGCGCAGGTGCTGGGCCGCTACTTCGACGGCCTGCACCACAGCGACGTGGCGCTGCTGGAGCAGGTTTTCCATCCCGAGGCGCACTACTTCAGCGCCACGGACGGCAGCCTGCTGCACCTGGACATGGCGAGCTACTTCCCGCGCGTGGCGCAACGCCCCTCACCGGCGAGCCAGGGCCATGCGCGCAGCGACCGCATTCTCTCCATCGAATTCGCGGGCCCGGTGACCGCGTTCGCCAAGGTGGAATGCGCCATCCCACCCAAAGCCTTCATGGATTTCCTGACCCTGGTGAAGCTCGACGGCGCCTGGCGCATCGTCAGCAAGGTGTTCCACTACGACGCCGTGCCCTGAGGCGCCGGATCGCTGGTGACGGCACGTGGGGCATGATGCGCTGTCGGCGATGGCGCCTGCAGTGCAAGGCCGAGCGCCATCGCCCCGTCCTTCCCTTGCCGAAAGCCTTCGCCATGCGCCGCCTGCTCGTTCCCCTGCTGCTGCTCGCCGCCACCGCCACTCAAGCCGAGGAAATCGGCTCCGTCGACACCGTGTTCAAGTTCATCGGCCCCGACCACAAGATCGTGGTGGAGGCGCACGACGACCCGGGCGTGCAGGGCGTCACCTGCTACATGTCGCGCGCCCGCACGGGCGGCATCAGCGGCGCGCTCGGGCTGGCGGAAGACAAGGCCGAGGCGTCCATCGCCTGCCGCCAGACCGGGCCGATCCGCATCCCACAGCCCATCAAGGCGCAGGAAGAGGTGTTCAACGAACGCATCAGCCTGGTCTTCAAGCGCCTGCGCATCGTGCGCATGGTCGACGCGAAGCGGCATTCGCTGGTGTACCTGACCTACTCCGACCGATTGATCGAGGGCTCGCCGCAGAACTCGGTGGCGGTGGTGGCGGTGGACCGCGCCACGCCGATTCCCTTGCGGTGAACGGGGCGCGGCCCTGCGCCGCTACAGCAGGCCGGGGTTGCGCTGCCAGACGGCGAAGGTGAGCGCGGCGGCGAAACAGACCCAGGCCAGGTAGGGCACGAGCAGCGCGGCCGCGGGTGGCCTGATGCGCCAGAAGACCTTCATCGTCGCCACGATCAGCGCGATGAGGACCAGGATCTCGACGAAGGCCCACTGGCCTTGTCGCCACGCGAAGAAGAGCCAGGTCCACAGCGCGTTGGCGGCGAGTTGGGCGCCAAACAGCACATACACCGCGAAGCCTTGTTCGAGTCGCACCTCGCGCCAGACCATCCAGGCCGACAGGGCGATCAGTGCATACAGGACCGTCCACACCGGGCCGAAGAGCCAGGCCGGCGGCGCCCAGGCCGGGCGGTTCAGCTGGGCATAGAAGTCCGGCGCATTGGTGGAGGCGACGGCCCCGATGGCGGCGGCGGCAAAGCAGAGCAGCAGCCAGACGGCGAGGCTGGGCCAGGGCGAGGGCGGTGAGGTGAAGAGCGTGCGTGGCATGGGCGGTGAGCGGTCAAGCCGTGATCGGCAGGACCATACCGCTGGAGCCGGCGGCGAGCGGGTGTCGAGTGCCCATGACGCGGCCTTGGCCTACACGCCAGCCGCCGAACGGTCGCCGACAATCGGCCCATTCAAAACGCTCAGGAGATCGCCGCGATGGACGAGACCACCCCCCGAATGACCAACCTGTTCCTGCAACTGGGCCTCGATGCCGGCGAGCAGGACATCGCGCGCTTCATCCAGACGCACCAGATCGCGGCCGACGTGCACATCTGCGATGCGCCGTTCTGGAACGCGGCCCAGAGCGAGTTCCTGGCCGAGCAGATCAAGGCCGATGCGCCCTGGGCGCTGGTGGTGGACCAGTTGAACGAGGCGCTGCACGCGGACGCGTTGCAGCCGGGGGCTGAGCGGCGCTGAGGCGCCAGCGCGTGGGGGCCGCGCGCCTGGGCCCCTAGCCGATGCGGATGTCGGCCTGCACGGCCAGGGACCGGCGCAGGGCATCGCCCACGGGCGAGTGGGCCTCGGCCCAGTGCACCAGTTCGTGCAGCGTTGCTTCCGGCACCCCGGGCGCTGCGATGCGCACGGTGAGCGACAGCTCGAGCGGTCCGGCGGGTGCGCCATCGACGTCACCCAGCAGGCCGCGGTTGTCCGAGCGGCTGTCCACCGTCACTTCCAGTTGGCTGAGTTCGATGCCGAGCTGCGCCGCGCGCATGGCGATCATGGTGGCGTCGCAGTTGGCCAGCGCGGCGCGCAGGTACCAGCCCGCCGTGGGCGCGCTGCCGCCGCCACCGATGGCCGCCGGCATGTCGGTGATCAGCACCTCGCCCTTGGGCCCCACGGCCTTGCAGCGCAGGCCCGACTCCACGGTGGCCACGGCCGGCTTGTCCCGCGAGATGGCGTCCTGCGGGTGGGCCGCGAAGTGCTTCGCGAGCTGCTCCACGGATTGGCGAATGTGCGCTGCGCTCATGGGGGCTCCTGGCGGCGCGGGCGCGCCGGCGGCGCGAATGATGGCAGCAAGCGCTTCGGCGGCCAAGTCCCTGCGCGCGTCTGCCGCCGGGTAGCGGGGCGGTGCCCTCACCGGTGGGCGGCGACCGCTCCTTCCACGTCCTCGTCGAAGCGGTTGAGCTGCTCCAGCACCACGTTGCGCAACAAGTTCAGTTCGCTCACCGTCAGCGGATCCTCCGCGCGCGTGGGCTGCGCGATGAACAGGGGAATCTGCAGGGCCGGCCGGCGGATGCGGTGCAGCCGCAGCAGGCCGTCGTCGATGCAGGAGTGCACGCCGCTCAGGGGAATGACCGAGTAGCCGTGTCCGTTGCGCACGAGGTCGAGGATGGCGTTGAGGTTGGCGATCTCGTGCGCCACGCAGGGTTTGCGGCCCAGCCGCGCCAGGCCCATGCACAAGGTCTGGTGCACGGCGTTGTCCTGCCCCGCGGTGATGAGGGGCAGATCGGCCACTTCCGCCAAGGGCACCGAGCTGCCCAGGGGCGGTCCTCCGGCGGGACCTGAGACCAGGTACAGGCTTTCGTCGGCCAGCGGGGTGAGCACGACCTTGTCGGTGGGCGCGACGCTGTAGACGATGGCGCAGTCGAGTTTGCCGCCGGCCACCAGCTCGACGAGGTTGGCCGACAGCCCGTCCACCGACCGCATCACCGCCTCCGGGATGTGCGCCTGGAAGGCTTCCACCAGCGGCACCACGATGGTCCGCGCCAGGCTGGGCGGCAGGCCCAGCGCGAGGTGGCCGCGCACCGCGTCACCCACGCCGCGCACGGCACGCGGGATGAGCGCCACCTGCTGGAGCACGAGGTGCGCCTGCTCCAGCAGTCGCTGGCCGGCGGGCGTGGGGACCAGGCCCCGGCCCGTGCGGCGGAACAGCTCCACCTCCAGCTCCGCCTCCAGCAGGGCGAGTTGCCGGCTGAGCGCGGCCTGCGTGAGCTTGAGGGTGCGCGCGGCCGCCGTGAGGCTGCCGAGTTCGGCGACCTTGCAGAAGTTGTTCAGTTGCTTGATGTCCATGGCGGTTCAACGCAGTCGGGCGGGGTGCGAGCTATGCATTCATCTTAAAGCTGACCTGCGTGAAAGTCCTCTTCAGGCCGTATGCGGTTCAAACAAACAATGAAGCTGTTATCAGTTTTGTTTGTACCAGACTTGACCATGAACGACATGACCGCCCCCGTGACCGTGCGCGCGAAGCCGCGCGGACCCGACCGTTACCAGTACCTCACGCAGACCGGCCCCGGCACGCCGGCCGGTGAGCTGCTGCGCCGCTACTGGCAGCCCGTTGCCCTGATCGATTCCCTGCCGCCCGGCGCCGCGCCGCAGCCCGTACGGCTGCTCAGCGAGGACCTGGTGCTGTTCCGAGACGACCAGGACCGGGTCGGCCTGATCGACCGCCGCTGCGCGCACCGCTGCACCGACCTGGCGCTGGGCCGCGTGGAGGACGGCGGCCTGCGCTGCCCGTACCACGGCTGGCTGTTCGACGTGCACGGCCGCTGCCTCGACCAACCCGCGGAGGCCTCGCCCATCGCCAAGGACCGCATCCGCATGAAGTCCTATCCGCTGCACGAAGCGGCGGGCGTGTTCTGGGCCTACCTCGGCCCCGGGGAGCCGCCGCTGTTTCCGCGTTACCCGGCCTTGCAGGGCGGGCCGCAGCACTGCTATGTGACGCGCTGGCAGGGCGATTGCAACTGGCTGCAGGCCAGCGAGGGCAACATCGATCCGGTGCACACCTCGTTCCTGCACCAGCTGGAACTGGCCGATGCGCAGATGCAGGCGCGCTGGGGCGTGTTCGCCAACCAGGCGCGCCCGGAGCTGTCGATCGAGGACACGCGCTTCGGCGTTCGGCTCTACACCCGCCGCGCCATCGCCGACAGCGACCGCTGTTCCGTGCGCATCACCAACTTCGTGATGCCCAACGCCTGCGCCGTGGGTGGCTTCGAGGGCTACCTGGGCGAAGGCGGCCTGACCATGCTGTGGGACGTGCCCATCGACGACGAGCACCACTACCGCTGGGAATTCATCTTTCACCGCAGCGGCCAGCTCGACAAGGGCGCGCTGGAGCGCCAGTACGGCACCGAGAAGGCCGAGGGCGACCGCCTGTGGCGCCGCCAGGAGCAGCTGTATTCGCAGGACCGCGAATCGATGAAGGGGCAGGCCTATGCCGGCCTGGGCGAGTGCTTCTCGGTGCACGACATCGTGATCACGCAGGCGCAGGGCGTGGTGCACCAGCAGGCCAACGAGCACCTGTCCTCCAGCGACATCGCCATCGTGCGCGCGCGCCGCATGCTCGACGAGGCGGTGGACGAGTTGCTGGCCGGGCGCGACCCGCGCGGCGTGGTGCGCGAGCCCGCGCAGAACGATTTCCGCGACATGGTGGTGGTCACGGGAGAAATGGGCGTGAGCGAGTCCAAGGAGCGGTACTGCGCGGCTTACGCGGCCGATGCCTCGCTGTTCGCGGTGCAGGAGCGGACATGACATCGGCCACGATTGAGGTCGTGGTGCGCGCGGCCGTGCCGGTGGCCGATGACGTGCTGCAGGTGCGCTTTGCTCGACCCGACGACGCTCCCTTGCCGCCTTTCACGCCCGGTGCGCACATCGACCTGCATCTGGCGCCCGGGCTGGTGCGCCAGTACTCGCTGTGCGGCGCGGTGGAGGAGGAGCGCGCGTACACGATCGCCGTGAAGCGCGAGGCGCAGTCGCGGGGCGGCTCCCGCGCGGTGCACGAGCGCCTGCGCGTGGGCACGGCGCTGGCCATCTCCGCACCGCGCAACCATTTCCCGATCGACCTGGACGCCGCGCACTCGGTGCTGGTGGCCGGCGGCATCGGCATCACGCCCTTGCTGTGCATGGCGCGTGCGCTGCAGCGGCGCGGCCGCTCGTTCCACCTGCACTACTTCGCGCGCTCGGCCGCGCAGGCTGCCTTTCTGGACCTTCTGGGCTCGCCGGGCTTTCGCGAGAAGACCACGCTGCACCTGGGCCAGGGCCATGGCGAGACCGAAGCCAGTCTGCGCGAGGCGCTGTCGCGGCCACGCGAGGGGGCGGAGCTCTACCTGTGCGGACCGCGCGGTTTCATGGACCGGGTGTGCGCGGTGGCGGCCGAGCGCGGTTGGCCGAAGCAGCGCGTGCACCTGGAGTACTTCAGCGCCGATCCGCCGCCCGTGTCGGCCGCCACGGACGCGATCCAGGTGACGCTGGCCCGCAGCGGGCAGGTGCTCTCGGTGCCGCCGGGCACCACCATCGTCGATGCGCTGCGCGGTGCGGGGGTGTCCATCGACACGTCCTGCGAACAAGGCGTTTGCGGCACCTGCGTCACGCGCGTGCTCGACGGCACGCCGGACCACCACGACCTGTTCCTGACCGATGAAGAGAAAGCGCGCGGCGACTGCATGGCGCCGTGCGTGTCGCGCGCGCGCACCCCGCACCTGGTGCTGGACCTGTAGCCGAACGAGTGGCGATTTCCCCTGACCCACACCCACGAGGAGACAAAGGATGAAAAGAACTTGGAGCGCGTCGGCCGCCCTGGCGGTGATCGCGAGCGGCGCACAGGCGCAGGCGCCCGCGCCGCCGGGCGTGCAGCTCTACGGCATCGTCGATGCCGGTGTGGAGCGCGTGAACAACGTGGGCGCCGCCGGGCGCTCGGTCACGCGCATGCCCGGGCTCAGCGGTGGGCAACTGCCCTCGCGCTGGGGCCTGCGGGGCAACGAGGACCTGGGCGGCGGCCAGCGCGCGGTGTTCACGCTGGAGTCGGGCTTTGGTGTGGACACCGGCAACCTGTTGCAGGGCGGTCGCGGCTTCGGCCGCCAAGCCTTCGTCGGCCTGTCGGGCGGCTGGGGCACGCTCACGCTGGGCCGGCACTGGACGATGACGTTCTTCTCGATGCTGGACGCGGACGTGATCGGCCCCTCCGTCTTCGGCCTCGCGGCCTTCGACCCCTACCTGCCCAATGCGCGCACGGACAACTCGGTGTCCTACCGGGGCACGTTCAATGGCGTCACGCTGGGGGCCACCTACTCACTGGGCCGCGACGGCGCGCCGCCCGCCAACTGCGGCGGCGAGAACGCCGCGGGCGAATGCCGCGCCTGGTCCTTGCTGGCGAAGTACGACGCGCCCACCTGGGGCGTGGCACTGGCGCACGACAAGCTGGAGGGCGGCGCCACGGGCGGCTTCTTCGGCCAGCCACCCGGCACACTGCCCGCGGCGGGCAACACCGATGCGCGCACGCACCTCAACGGCTACCTTCGCTTCGGCACGCTGAAGCTGGGCGCGGGCCTGGTGCGGCGCGAGTTGAAGGCGAACCCCGCGCCGCTGTCCACGGACCTGTACTACCTGGGCCTGAGCACACCCGTGGCGGGCGCCTTCAGCGTGGACGCGCAACTGATCGCCTTGCGCGACGAGCGCCCCGACGCGAACGCCCGTGCCCTGGTGGTGCGTGGCAACTACGCCTTCAGCCGCCGCACATCGGCCTATGCGCTGCTGGGGCGCGTGAGCAACGGCGGCAACGCCGCGTACTCGGTGACGGCCGGCGAGGCCGCGTCGGTGGCGCCGGTGGCGGGACGCGGGCAGACCGGCGTGATGCTGGGCCTGCGGCACAGCTTCTGACAAGGAACGAGGAGACAAGACATGGACATGTGTGGACGACGCGCCTGGCTGCGCGGTGCGGCCGGCGCGGGCCTGGTGGCCGCCTGGCCGGCCCTGGCGCAACAGAAGCCGCCGGGTGTGGCGAAACTGGTGGTGGGCTTTCCCGCGGGCGGCTCGATCGACGCGGTGGCCCGCCGCCTGGCCGATTCGCTGCGCGCGGTGGTGGCGGACACGGTGATCGTGGACAACCGGCCGGGCGCGGGCGGGCGCATCGCCATCGACGCGCTGCGACGCGCCCCGGCCGATGGGGAGCAGTGGCTCATCACGCCCGGTTCGATGCTGGTGATCTACCCGCACGTCTACAAGAAGCTGAACTACGAGCCGCAGCGCGACCTGCTGCCGGTGGCGCAGATCGCCGACGTGCCGCTGGCCCTGGCGGTGGGCCCGGGCGCGCCGGCCTCGGTGGTGGACGTGCCGTCCTACCTCGCCTGGGTGAAGTCGGGCGCGGCCACCCACGGTGTCATCGGCACGCCCGCCGCCGGCAACATCACGCATTTCCTGGCGTTCCTGATCGGCAAATCGGGTGGGTTCTCGCCGCAGTACGTGCCGTACCGGGGCTCGGCGCCGGCCATCAACGACCTGCTGGGCGGGCAGATCCCGGCGGTGGTGAACCCGCTGACGGAGATGCTGCCGCACCTGCCCTCGGGCAAGCTGCGGGTGCTGGGTGTCACCGCGCGCCAGCGCAGCGCTTTCCTTCCCCAGGTGCCCACCTTCGTGGAACAGGGGCATCCCACGGTGGTGGGCTCGGAATGGATGGGAATGTTCGCCCGGCCCGACACGCCAGCCCCGCTGGTGCAGCGCATGGCGGCCGGGGTGCGGGACGCGCTCAAAACGCCGGCGGTGCTCGAGGCGCTGCAGAAGCTGGCGTTGGAGCCGGCGGGCACCGACGGCCCGCGCCTGGCGCGCCGCATCGGCGAGGAGCTGGCGGGCTGGCGCGAGGTGAGCCGGGTGTTCGGGTTCCAGCTGGATGAATGAGCGGTGGGCCCGATTTCATCCATGCGATATGTCTAAATTTCTGGTCAAAAATATCAAGCTTGTCTAGAATTATGGGCAAATGAACTTGCCCGATTCCGCCCCTGTCCTCGAGCGCCAGTTGCTTCTGCAACTCGGCGACAGGCTCAAGCGCCTGCGCAAGGCGCAAGGCCTGGGCACGGTGGAGATGGCGCGGCGCGCCGACATGTCCCGGACTACGCTGGCCGCCGTCGAGGCCGGCGACCCTGGGCCGTCGATCGGGACCTATCTGCGGGTCATGTCCGTGTTGGGTGTGAGCGGTGAACTGGCGCTGCTGGCTGGCGACACCTTGCAACCCGCGCCCGCGGGGTCCGCCGCCGCCCGGTCTCGCCGGGGGCGGCCTGTCGTGCAGCTGTTGGTCTCAGCCGACGAGTCCCGCCACCGCGTTCAGGACCTTCAAAGCTTGGCGTTGCATGAGGAAGCCGTGCGGCTCGTTCGCACGGATGAGGCCTTGCTGCGACGGGCACGGGACACACTGGCGCGCTGGCTGAGTGCGGGGCAATCGCGCTCCACCAGTCTGTGGCGAGAGTGGGATGACATCCTGGCCCATGGCAAGTGGCGAAAGGTGCTCGGCCGGACCCGGCGGGCACAGGAACTTCGCCAGGCCTCGCCTTTGGTTACTGTGTTGCCGGACGATGTCCGCCAAGGCATCCTCGACCAGGTGAGCGCTCTCAGGAAGGGCATCGTGCTGGGTGACACCGGAGAGCAAGCGCCATGACCCGTGACGAACTCGAACACATCATCCGCGCCAGCGGCGACGTGACGGACCAGTACGAGTTCATCATCGTCGGCAGCCAGTCGATCCTGGGTCCGGTCCCCCACCCGGAAGCGGTCTTCACCATGTCGGCAGAGGCGGACATCTATCCGCTGAATGCACCCGAACTTGCCGAGCGGATCGAAGGCGTGCTGGGCGAAGGCTCGCGCTTCCATGAAATGAACGGCTATTACGCACAAGGCGTGGGTCCGGAGACAGCGGTCCTGCCCGCCGGCTGGATGAGTCGGGTGCATCGCGTGCAGAGCGCCGCCACCAACCATCGGGTGGGTTACTGCCTGGCGGTGGTCGATCTCTTCCTGTCCAAGGCCGTGGCTTCGCGGGAGAAGGACCGCGAGTTCTGCATGGCGCTGCTGGAGCACGGTCACGTGAGCGCGGCCGACGCTCTGGCGCTGGTGGACACGATGCCTCTGGATGGGGATCAGCGGCGCAGGCTGATGGCGAGCGTCCGCCGCTGGGTGAGGGCCCTGCGCGACGCCGGGCATACCCTGCCCGACCCGCCCGCCTGACTAGTGCGCCCCCGCCGCCGCCTCCGCCGCGGCCGCCTGCGAGGCCGCGTCCCGCTTGGGCACGCGCGTGAGCCAGACCAGCGGGATCAGCGCCAGGAACAGCATCGATGACAGCCAGAAGATGTCGTTGGCGGCCAGGGTGAAGGCCTGTTGCTGCAGCAGACGGTCAATGGCCGCCAGCGATTGCGTGGACCCCATGCCGTTGCCCGCCAGGCCGGCCAGCGCGGCCTGTGCCGCCGGACTGCCGTTGTTGATGGCCTCGGACAGGTGGGCGTGGTGCAGGGCGGCCCGGCTTTCCCAGACGGTGGTGGCGACCGAGGTGCCGACCGCGCCGAAGGTGATGCGAACGAAGTTGGACAGGCCCGCGGCCGCCGGGATGCGGTCGGGCGGCAGGCCCGAGAGCGTGAGCGTGTTGAGCGGAACGAAGAAGAAGGCCACCGCCACGCCCTGGATGATGGTGGGGATGAGGATGGTGTTGAAGTCCGCCTGCGTGGAGAAGTGCGAGCGCATGAGCATCACCAGCGCGAACACGCCGAAGGAGAAGGTGACGTAGCGGCGCGGGTCCACCCGGCCCACCGTGCGGCCCACGAGGGGCGAGAGCACGATGGCCAGCAGGCCCACGGGCGCGGTGACCATGCCGGCGTCGGTGGCGGTGTAGCCCATGAACTGCTGCAGCCACAGGGGCAGCAGCACCACGTTGCCGAAGAACAGGCCGTAGGCGATGGAAGTGCCCACGGTGCCGGCCCAGAAGTTGCGCCCCTTGAACAGCGTGAGGTCCACCACGGGGTGTTTGTCGGTGAGTTCCCAGGCCAGGAAGAAGGCGAAGCCGACGATGGCCGTGACGGCCAGGCCCACGATCAGGGGCGAGGCGAACCAGTCGTGTTCCTTGCCCAGGTCCAGCACCATCTGCAGCGCCGCGATCCACACGATCAGCAGGGCCAGGCCGATGCGGTCGATGGGCAGCTTGCGGATCACGCTTTCGCGCGGGTGGTAGATGCGCCAGATGAAGAAGGCCGCGAGCAGGCCCACCGGCACGTTGATGTAGAAGATCCAGGGCCAGTCGATGTTGTCGGTGATCCAGCCGCCCAGCAGCGGGCCCATCACCGGCGCCACCAGCGTGGTCATGGCCCAGGCGGCCATGGCGCGCCCGGCCTGTTCGCGCGGATAGCTCTGCAGCAGCAGGCTTTGCGACAGCGGGATCATGGGCCCGGCCACGAAGCCTTGCAGCACGCGAAAGGCAATGAGCATGGGCATGTTCGTCGCCAGGCCGCACAGCAGCGAGGCCAGCACGAACAGCAGCACGCTGCCCACCATCAGCCGCACCTGACCCAGGCGCTGCGTGAGCCAGCCCGTGAGCGGCACCGCGATGGCATTGGCCACCGCGAAGCTGGTGATGACCCAGGTGCCCTGGTTGGGGCTGACGCCCAGGTCGCCCGCGATGGCGGGCAGGGACACGTTGGCGATGGACGTGTCCAGCACGTTCATGAAGGTGGCGGCCGAGATGGCGAGCGTGCCCCACAGGCGCGCGCTGCCTTGCAGCGGCGGGTGCGCGCCCGGGGACGCGGCCGGCTTCGGTGGCGCGCCGGCGTCGGCGGTGGCGGTGGCGGCCATGCTCAGAGCGCGCGGTGGGCGACGCGGGTGGCGCCGAGGTTGGCCTGGATGATGCGCTGGACCAGGGCCTCGGCGTCGGCGCCCACGTGTTCGAAGGCCTGCGTGCTGGCGTGCGCGGCGGTGGGCGCGCTGGCCAGGGACTTGCCGTCCTGCTGGCGCACGTTCACGGTGGCTTCCATCGACAGGCCCACGCGCAGCGGGTGCTCGTCGAGCTGACCGGGGTCGAGCGCGATGCGCACGGGCACGCGCTGCACCACCTTGATCCAGTTGCCGGTGGCGTTCTGCGCCGGCAGCAGCGCGAAGGTGGAGCCCGTGCCGACGCCCAGGCCCACCACCTGGCCGGTGTAGCGCACGTCCTTGCCATAGACGTCGGCCGTGAGTTCGACGGGCTGGCCCAGGCGGATGTGGCGCAGTTGCCCTTCCTTGAAGTTCGCGTCCACCCACACCTGCTTGAGCGGCACCACGGCCATCAGCGGCGTGCCGGCGGCCACGCGCTGGCCCAGTTGCACGGTGCGCTTGGCGACGTGGCCGTCCACCGGCGCGGGCAGGGTGAGGCGCTGCGTGGCGAGCCAGGCCTCACGCACCTTGGTGGCGGCGGTCTGCACCTGCGGGTGCTGCTCGACCGAGGTGTCCTCGGTCATGGCGCGGTTGCTGGCGAGCTGCTCGCGCGACGCGGCCAGCGCGGCCTCGGCGGCCGCCTGCACGCTGCGCGCGGCGGTGAGCTGGGCCTCGGCGTGCTGCAGCTCTTCTTTCGACACGGCGCCATTGCCCGCCAGCGACTGGCGGCGGTTGAGGTCGTCGCTGGCGCGCGCGACCTCGTTGCGGGCCTTGGCCACGTCGGCCTGGCGCGCCGCCACCTGGGCGTCGAACGCACCGTTGTCGGCGTAGAGCTTGCGCACCTGGCGCACGGTCTGCGCGAGCTGGGCCTCGGCCTGTTCGAGCGCGAGCGTGGCGTCGGCGGGGTCGAGCCGCACCAGCGGCTGGCCCGCCTTCACGAAGTCGGTCTCGTCGGCCAGGATGGCCTGCACCGTGCCGCCGATCTGCGGCGTGATCTGCACCACGTCGCCCTGGACGTAGGCGTTGTCGGTGGTTTCGTAGTGGCTGGCGACCAGCCATTCGTAGGCGCCGAAGGCCAGGCCGCCGAGCGCCACCAGGGAGGCGATGGCGAGCAGGGCTTTTTTGCGGGGGGTGCCGTGGGGGGCGGGGGTGGCGGAGGTGCTCATGGTGAGGGGGGCGTTGGGTTCAGGGGCGTTCGGCGACGGTGCGTGTGGGGATCGCCGCATGGGCGGCATGGGTGTCGGTGGCGCCAGCGGTGTCGCGCCAGCCGCCGCCCAGGGCCTGGGCCAGGTTCACTTGCGCCTGCAGGGCGCGCGTGCGCAGGTCCACGTCGAGCCGGCGCTGGGCCAGCACGGCGGTTTCGGCGGAGAGCAGTTGCAGGTGGTTGGACAGGCCCGCGCGGTAGCGCTGCTCGGCGATGGCATAGGCCGATTCGGCCGACTGCAGCGCCTGCTGTTGCTGCGCGCGCTGCAGCGCGACGGAGCGGGCGGAGGCGAGCTGGTCGGCCACCTCGTGCACGGCGTCGATCACGGCGGCGTTGTAGCTCTCGACGGCGGCGTCCAGGTCCGCGTTCTTGCCGCTCAGGTTGGCGCGCAGGCGCCCGCCGTCGAAGATGGGCAGGCGCACGGCGGGGCCGATGCCCCACTGCTTCGCGCCGCTGGTGAGCAGCTCGTCGAGCCCGATGCTGGACAGGCCCACGTAGGCCACCAGGTTGAGGTTGGGATAGAACTGCGCGCGCGCATTCGCCACCTCGCCGCGCGAGGCCTCCACGCGCCAGCGCGCGGCGGCGATGTCGGCGCGCCGGCCCAGCAGGTCGGTGGGCAGGGCCTGGGGTTCGGGCAGCGGGCGCAGGCCGGCCAGGCGCGGTGCCTGGGGCGCGGGGTCTTGCGTGGGCTGGCCGACCAGCGCGGCCAGGGCGTGGCGCGTGAGCGCGATCTGTTCGTTGATGGCCTCGATCTGCTGGCGCGCCTCGGGCACGGCGCCTTCGCTCTGGCGCTGCTCCAGCACGCCGTCCAGGCCGGCGGACACGCGCTGGTTCACCAGGTCGAGCATGCCCTGGCGCTGATCGAGCGCGCGCTGCGCGAGGTCGCGCTGCTCCTGCAGGCGCGCGAGCTGCACGTAGCCGCGCACCACGTTCGTGGCCAGCAGGGTGCGCGCGGCGGCGGCCTCGGCCTGCGCGGCCTGGGCGCTGCCCAGGGCGGCGTCGAGCGCGGCGCGGTGGCGGCCGAAGAAGTCGATCTCCCACGAGCCGTTGAGCTGCAGCGTGGCGGTGTCCTGGATGCTGCCGGCCAGCGGCGCGGGGACCATGCCCTTGCCGGTGAAGCGCTGGTGCGTGGCGTCGAACTGGCCATTGAGTTGCGGGCCGCTCGCGGCGTCCACGCCGTCGGCGGCGGCCAGGGCGCGGGCCACGCGCGCCTGCGCCACGCGCAGGTTCGGGCTGCCTTGCAGGGCCTGTTCCACCAGCTGATCGAGCTGGGCATCGCCCAGCGCGCGCCACCACTGCGGCTCGACGGGCGCGACCTCGGCAGCGGCCTGCGATTCGCTCAGGCCGAGCGAGGCGGCGTCGCGCAACCGGGCGTTGGAGGGGGCGACGCCTTCGGTGCTGGCACAGCCGGCGACCAACAGGGCGGCGGCCACGGGCGCGAGCAGCCACAGGCCGCGGGAGGATGAGCTGTTCATGCGCGCGGCTCCTTGGCGGCGGCCAGGGCTTTTGCGCTGCCGAGCATGCGGCGCAGCAGGGACTTGAGCGTGTCGAACTCCTCCTGCGAGAAGTCCTGGAGCAGCTCGTTCTGCACCTTGCACAGCACGGCGGGAATGTGCTGCGCGGTGCCGCGGCCTTCGGGCGTGAGTTCCAGGTTCACGACGCGGCGGTCCTGCGCGGAGCGCGCGCGCTGGATGAAGCCCTTTTCCTCCAGCCGGTCGATCATGCGGGTGGTGGCCCCAGCGTCGGTGCGGCACTCGCGCGCCAGCTCGGTGGAGGTGCTCGCCAGATTCAGGTGCAGCTTGAGCAGCGGCATCCACTGCGCCTCGGTCAGGCCCAGGGGCGCCAGTTCGCGGTCCACCTGGCCGGCCATGGCGGACATGATTTCGCGCATGAGGCGGCCGATGGACTCATCGGGCTTGAGGGTGTCCGGGTGATAGAAAACCGGGGGTTCGTTTTTCATGATGGGAAAGAATTTAAATGCCTAGGCAATTATTGTCAAGGCACTAAATCACGACCCGCCCGATCGGGGCGGGTGCGACGATTGCTGTTGGCCCGGATCGGTCCACTGTCGAGGAGATGCCCATGTCCATCGAGACCTTCGATGCGATCGTCGTTGGCGCCGGCCAGGCCGGCCCGGCTATTGCCGAGCGCTGCAGCCGCGAGGGCCTGCGCACCGCCGTCATCGAGCGCGCCGACTTCGGCGGCACCTGCGTGAACAACGGCTGCATCCCCACCAAGACGCTGGTGGCCAGCGCGCGCGCCATCCACCTGGCGCGGCGCGGCGAGGAGTTCGGCTTCACGAGCACCCGCTTGCGCGTGGACTTCGCGCGGGTGATGGCGCGCAAGGACGCGGTGGT
>NZ_DATIGV010000108.1:0-24764 GCF_035481345.1 Hydrogenophaga sp.
ATGGATGAGCGCTAGCAGCTTATTTGGCTTGAAATCAGCCTGCGTTGAGCTGCAGCTCCAGGTTGTGCAGCACCTGGTAGCACGGCAGCACCTGCGCCACGCTGGCGTTGGGCTCGCGGCCTTCCTTAATGGCGGCGAAGAACTCGCGGTCTTGCAGTTCGATGCCGTTCATGCTCACATCGACCTTGCTCACATCGATCTTCTCTTCCTTGCCGTTCACCAGGTCGTCGTAGCGCGCGATGTACGTGGCCGAGTCGCCGATGTAGCGGAAGAAGGTGCCCAGCGGGCCATCGTTGTTGAACGACAGCGACAAGGTGCAGATCGCGCCGTTGGCGGCCTTGAGCTGGATGCTCATGTCCATGGCGATGCCCAGGGTCGGGTGGATCGGGCCCTGGATGGCATTGGCCTGCACGATGGGGCTGTTGGCCTGGTAGGCGAACAGGTCCACGGTGTGCGCCGCGTGGTGCCACAGCAGGTGGTCCGTCCAGCTGCGGGCCTGGCCCAGCGCGTTGGTGTTGGTGCGGCGGAAGAAATAGGTCTGCACGTCCATCTGCTGGATGTTGAACTCGCCGGCCTGGATCTTCTGGTGCACGAACTGGTGGCTGGGGTTGAAGCGGCGCGTGTGGCCGCACATGGCCACCAGGCCGGTCTGCTTCTGCAGGTCCACCACCGACTGCGCGCCCTTGAGGCTGTCGGCCAGGGGGATCTCCACCTGCACGTGCTTGCCAGCCTTCAGGCAGGCCACGCTCTGCTCGGCGTGCATCTGCGTGGGCGTGCACAGGATGACGGCGTCCAGTTCCTTGATGGCCAGGGACTCGTTGAGGTCGGTGGTGACGTGGGCGATGCCGTACTTGGCGGCCACTTCCTGCGTCTTGTCGAGCTCACGCCCGATCAGCGAGATGACCTCGACGCCGTCGATGTTCTTGATGCCGTCCAGGTGCTTGACGCCAAAAGCGCCCGCGCCAGCCAGCGCGACTTTGATGGTCTTGTTGTTGCTCATTTATTGGTTCTCCAGAATCAGGTGGCCGACGGCGGTGTTGCTCGCGGGCACGTGGAAGAAGCGGTGCGCGACCTTGGGGCGCGGCCCGCCGGCCGCATCCGCCATCGCGCCGCGCGCGATCAGCCACATCACGAGTTCGATGCCCTCGCTGCCGGCCTCGCGCACGTAGTCGATGTGCGGAATGGCCGCGGCGGCCTCGGGATCGGTCTCCAGCAGGTCGAGGAAGCGGTTGTCGAAGTCCTTGTTGATGAGGCCGGCGCGCGGGCCCTGCAACTGGTGGCTCATGCCGCCCGTGCCCCAGATGTGCACATTGAGGTCCTCGTCGTAGCTTTCCACCGCCTTGCGGATGGCCTTGCCCAGGTTGTAGCAGCGCTGGCCGCTGGGCACGGGGTACTGCACCACGTTCACCGCGAAGGGAATCACCGGGCAGGGCCACTCTTTCGGCTGACCCGTCATCAGCGACAGCGGCACCGTCAGGCCGTGGTCCACGTCCATCTTGTTGACGATGGTGAGGTCGAAGTCCTGCTGGATCACGCTCTGCGCGATGTGCGAGGCCAGCTCCGGGTGGCCCTTGACCACGGGCACGGGACGCGGGCCCCAGCCTTCGTCGGCGGGCTGGAACTCGGCCGCGGTGCCAATGGCGAAGGTGGGAATGAAGTCCAGGCTGAAGGCGGTGGCGTGGTCGTTGTAGACCAGGAACACCACGTCGGGCTTGTTGTCCTTCATCCACTGCTTGGAGAACTCGTAGCCCTTGAACACCGGCTGCCAGTACGGCTCGCCGGTCTTGCCCAGGTCCAGCGCCGCGCCAATGGCGGGCACGTGCGAGGTGTAGACGGATGCGGTGATGCGTGCCATGTCAGTGCTTCCCTTGTTTGGCTTGCGAACCCTGGGGCTGGCGGTGCGCCTGCGCGTCGCCGTCCTCGCCGATGCGGCGGTTGCCTTCGACCGAGCGGCCGCCGCCCACCATCATGTTGCGGTACTCCTCCTCGGTCATGCCGGTCATGGAGCCCGCCATCTGCTGAAAGCTCTTGCCGTCGGTGGCGCCGATCTTGGCCAGGAAGTAGATGTTGCCGCCCAGGCGGATGCACCAGTTCAGGTCGCGCGCCAGCACGGCCTGCTTCTGCTCTTCCGTCATGGCCCACTCGTCGAGGTAGGCGCGCTCGTCCTTCTTGAAGCGCTCGCGGTTCTCGGCCTTCATCAGGCTCATGCAGAACTGGTTGAGCCAGTAGCCCTTGCGGCTCTGCTCGGCGTCGAAGATGGTCGTGCCGGGCACGTCCTTGTAGGGTTTGTCGAGTGCCATGTCAGACCTCCTCGGGCCAATACAGACGCATGGGGTTGTCGACCAGCAGCTTGCGTTGCAGTTCCGCGGTCGGCGCGATGTGCGGGATGAAATCGACCAGCAGGCCGTCGTCGGGCATGTGGTCCTTCAGGTTGGGGTGCGGCCAGTCGGTGCCCCAGAGCACGCGGTCGGGGAAGGTTTCCACGACCTTGCGCGCGAAAGGCACCACGTCACGGTAGGCGGCCTGCTCGCCGTTCAGGGCCTTGGGGCCGGTCACGCTCAGGCGCTCGGGGCAGCTCACCTTGCTCCAGACGTTCTCATGCTCGCGCATGAACTTCAGGAAGAGCTGGAACTCGGGGCCATCGATGGGCTTGCTCACGTCGGGGCGGCCCATGTGGTCCACCACCACGGTGGTGGGCAGCGCGGTGAAGAAGTCCCACAGCTCGGGCAGGTCCACCGCCTCGAAGTAGATGACCACGTGCCAGCCCAGGGCCTTGATGCGGCCGGCGATCTCCATCAGCTCGTCCTTGGGCGTGAAGTCCACCAGGCGCTTGACGAAGTTGAAGCGCACGCCGCGCACGCCGCTGGCGTGCAGGTCTTGCAGTTCCTGGTCCGTCACGCTGCGCTTGACGGTGGCCACGCCACGCGCCTTGCCACCACTGCTGCGGCAGGCGTCGGCCATGGCGCGGTTGTCGGCGCCGTGGCAGGTGGCCTGCACGATCACGTTGCGCGAGAAGCCCAGGTGGTCGCGCAGCGCGAACAGTTGCTGTTTGCTGGCGTCACATGGCGTGTACTTGCGCTCGGGCGCGTAGGGGAATTCGGCGCCGGGGCCGAAGACGTGGCAGTGCGCGTCCACGCTGCCCGGGGGCAACTGGAAGCGCGGCTTGCTCGGGCCATCGAACCAGTCGAGCCAGCCCGCGGTCTTGGTGAAGTCTCCTGAGGTGGGTTTGCTCATCGTGGGATCTCAGTCGATGTATTTCAGGCCGGCGGCAGCCAGCGGCTCGCGCATCTTGTACATGTCCAGGCCCAGCACGCCGCTGGCCAGCTTGGCGCGCTTCTCGCCTTCGAAGCTCTCGCGCTTGCGCGCGGCTTCCAGGGTCTCGGCGGCGCGCGCGGCCGGCACGCAGACCACGCCGTCGTCGTCGGCCACGATCACGTCGCCCGGCGTCACCAGCATGCCGGCGCAGACGATGGGGATGTTCACCGAGCCCAGTGTGGCCTTGATGGTGCCCTTGCTGCTGATGGCCTTGCTCCACACGGGGAAGTTCATCTCCTGCAGCGTTTTCACGTCGCGCACGCCGGCGTCGATGATGAGCGCACGCGCGCCGCGGGCCTGGAAGGACGTGGCGAGCAGGTCGCCGAAGTAGCCGTCGGTGCACTCGGCGGTGACGGCGGCGACGACGATATCGCCCGGCTGGATCTGCTCGGCGGCGACGTGCATCATCCAGTTGTCACCCGGCTGCAGCAGCACGGTGACGGCGGTGCCGCTCACCTGCTGGCCCGAATAGATGGGGCGCATGTAGGGCTTGAGCAGGCCCACGCGGCCCATGGCCTCGTGCACCGTGGCCGAGCCCAGCGCGGCCAGGCCGTCGGCGGCCGTGCGGTCGGCCCGTTTGATGTTGCGGTAGACGACGCCCAGTTCGTACATGTGTGTGCTCCTCGTTGTCTGTGGAATTACAGGCCCTTGGCCTTCAGGCGCGCGTCCAGGCGGGTGAACACGCGGCGCGTATTGCCTTCGTAGATGGCGTGCTTGTCCTCGGCCGACAGGATCTTCGACGCTTCGATGTAGCGCTTGGTGTCGTCGTAGTAGTGGCCCGTCGTCGGGTCGATGCCGCGCACCGCACCGATCATCTCCGACGCGAACAGAACGTTCTTGACCGGGATCACGGTATTGAGCAGATCGATGCCGGGCTGGTGGTACACGCAGGTGTCGAAGAACACGTTGTTCATCAGGTGCGTGTCCAGCAGGGGCTTCTTCATCTCCTGCGCCAGGCCGCGGAAACGGCCCCAGTGGTAAGGCACCGCGCCGCCGCCGTGGGGAATCAGGAACTTCAGCGTGGGGAAGTCCTTGAACAGGTCGCCCTGGATGAGCTGCATGAAGGCCGTGGTGTCGGCGTTGAGGTAGTGCGCGCCCGTGGTGTGGAAGCAGGCGTTGCAGCTCGTGCTCACGTGGATCATGGCCGGCAGGTCGTACTCCACCATCTTTTCGTAGAAGGGGTACCAGTGCTTGTCGGTCAGCGGCGGGCTGGTCCAGTGGCCGCCCGACGGATCGGGGTTGAGGTTGATGCCCACCGCACCGTATTCCTTGACGCACTTCTCCAGCTCGGGGATGCAGGTGGCCGGGTCCACACCGGGACTCTGCGGCAGCATGGCCACGGGCACGAAGTGCTGCGGGAACAGCGTGGAGACGCGGTAGCAGAGCTCGTTGCAGATGGCGGCCCAGGTGCTGGAGACATTGAAGTCGCCGATGTGGTGGGCCATGAAGCTGGCGCGCGGGCTGAACAGCGTGATGTCGCTGCCGCGCTCCTTCATCAGCTTGAGCTGGTTGGTCTCGATGGACTCGCGCAGCTCGTCGTCGCTGATCTTGAGGTCCGCCACTTTCGGCATGACCGACGGGTCCTTGATGCCCGCGATCTGGGCGTTGCGCCAGTTCTCCAGCGCCTTGGGTGCCGTGGTGTAGTGGCCATGGCAATCGATGATCAGGGACATGCGTTCTCCTCTTGGGTGTTCTGGGGAAATGAATGGGTCTCAGGCCGGGGTCATGCCCTGGCGCTGCTTGGCCTCGGCGGCCTCGGGCGAAGTCATGAAGGCGAGCAGCGCGCGCACGGCCTCGGCGCGCGGCGCGTTCACGGGAATGCCGGCGCTGAACACGGTGACGATCTGGATCGGCTCGGGCAAACCGCCCACGACGGTGATGCCCTGGACGTGCAGCAGCTCGCTCAACTGCTGGAAGCCCAGCGCCACCTCGCCCTTGGCCACCAGCGAAGCGACGGGCACGCCCGGGGGCGCCTGCACGGTCCTGGCGGCCATGGCCTCGGCGATGCCCCAGCGCTCGAAGAGCTTCTGCAAGGCCACGCCGCTGGGGCCGGTGGAGTAGCTGATCTTGTCGGCCGCGAGCACGGCCGCTTTCACCGAGGCCTCGCTGGAGAGGTCGGGCAGCGGTGCCCCTTCGCGCACGCAGGCGGCCACGCCGCTGCGCACCAGGTCCACACGGCCCGGCTGCAGGTGGCCGGCGGCGATGAGCTTGTCGATCGCATCGGAGGCCAGGATCACCACGTCGAAGGCCTCGCCGGCCGCCACGCGCTTGGCGGCGTCCACGCCGCCCACCGATTCGATGGCCACGGCCTGGCCGGCGCGCGCCGTGTAGGCGGTGGTGAGTTCGGCCAGCACCTGGCGGGTGGCCATGGAAGAAATGCCGGTCAGGGAGGCGTTCATGGGCGGTGTCTCGGCTTTTTCTCGGCTGTCGCGGGGCCGTCTCTTGTGGGAAGTGACCATTGTCGGCACCCCGACGCTGTACGAAAACCCACACATCCGGCTAGCAGCTAGAACAAAATCACATACCTGCAGACCCCCGCCCCGCTTTCCGCCCCCCTATGGATCTCAAGCAACTCGAATACTTCGTGCGCGTGGCCGAGCTCGGCAGCTTCACGCGCGCCGCGATCGCGCTGGACATCGCCCAGCCCGCGCTGTCGCGCCAGGTGCGCCTGCTGGAGGTGGAGCTGCGCCAGAACCTGCTGGTGCGCAACGGCCGCGGCGCCACGCCCACCGAGGCGGGCAAGCTGCTGCTGGCGCACGGGCGCGGCATCCTGCACCAGGTGGAGCGCGCGCGGGAGGAACTGGGCCGCGTGCGCGGCGCCCTGGCCGGGCGCGTGGCGATCGGCCTGCCGCCCACGCTGGCGCGCACGCTGTCGGTGCCGCTCACGCGGGCCTTTCGCCAGCAGTTGCCCGAGGCCTCGCTGTCCATCACCGAGGGCCTGTCGGCCACCATGCAGGAATGGCTGCTCACCGGCCGGCTGGACATCGCGGTGCTCTACAACGCCCAACCCGTGCCGGAGCTGGAGATCCGGCCCCTGGCCGAGGAAGACCTGTGGCTGGTGCAGCCGCGCCCGCCCGGCCTGCCGGAAGACCCGCCGCCCGCGCCCATCGCGCTGCGCGAACTGGCCGAGTTCTCGCTGATCATCCCCAGCCGCCCCAACGCCATCCGCATGCAGGTGGAGCACGAGCTGGCGGCCATCGGCCTGCGCCCGAAGGTGGCGCTGGAGATCGACGGCGTCTCCGCCATCCTGGATCTGGTGGCCGACGGCGCGGGCGCCGCCCTGCTCTCGCGCAACGCGGTGGCCAGCTCGATCCGGCCCTCGGCCTACCGGCTGCGCGGCATCACGCCGCCGCTGCGCACACGCCTGAGCCTGGCCACCAGCGCGCAGCGGCCGACCACGCTGACGCAGCAGTCGACGCTGGAGCTGATCCGCCAGACGCTGGCGGCCACGGCGCCGCGGTGAGCGGCGCGGTGCCGCTCCCGGCCGAGATGGCCGCCCTCAGCGCTCCCAGTCCCGCTCCGGCTTCGCCCCGCGCGCCTTCACCGCCGCCATGTACTGCGTCAGCAGCGGCTTGGCCTGCACACCGCGGCCTTCGTTGTTCTTCACCCATTCCTGCGCCAGGTTCGGCAGACCGTCGATCCACTTGCGGCGTTCGGCGTCGGGCAGCGGCGTCACCGTCACCGGCGGGTTCTGGCCCTTGCCCAGCTCCACCATGCGGTCCATGGCGGTCTGGTGGCGCTGCACCAGGTCTTCGCCGTGGCGACGGGTGTATTCGGCGCCGGCCTCGCGCATGGCCTGCTGCACCTCGGGTGGCAGCTTGGCCCAGCTGTCCTTGTTGATGGCCACGCCGCCCGAGAACACCACGCCCATGTTCACCTTGGTCACGTAGGGCGCCACCTCGTACACCTTGGCCGGCAGGATGCCGGTGGCCAGCGAGACCACGCCCTCGCTCACGCCCGTCTGGATGTCGGTGTAGTAGGTGGTGAGCGCGCCGTCCACCGGCGTGGCCCCCACGCCGCGCAGCCACAGGCCCAGGATGCCCGGCGCCGAGAGCTTGCGGCCCTTCAGGTCATTGACCGACTTCACCGGGAACTTGGTCCAGATGTCGTAGGTGTCGGAGCCCGTGGCACCCAGGAAGACGAGGTTGTACTTGTCCCATTCGGCCTTGAAGGCGGGGTTCTTCTCGATCATCTCCGTCATCGCGCCGAGCACGATGCGCGTGTCGCTCGTCGTGAAGGGCGTGTGCGCGCTCAGTTGCGACAGCGGCATCTTCGCCGGCTCCAGGTAGCTGAACACCCAGCCGATGTCGGTGATGCCCTGCTCCACGCTGGTGAGCGTGGCGTTGGCCTTGTAGAGCTGGCCGCCGAAGGCCTCCTTCCACTGCACCTTGTACTTGCCACCGGCCGCGAGGCGCTTGTCCACCTCGGGCATGAACACGTCCTTGATGAAGCCCACCCAGGGGATGGTGGTGGGGTGGCTGGACGCGACGGTGAGGTTGATCACCTGCTGGGCCGTGGCGGCCAGCGGCAGGGCCGTGGCCGCCGACGCGGCCATGGCGATGGCCGTGAGGCGGACGAAGGTCGAACGTTTCATGCTTGTCTCCTGTTGTGAATGTCTGATTGCGAACACGAAAACGGCGGGAAATCTCAATCGACCTGGGCGCCCGACTGGCGCACCAGTGCCGCCCACTTGGCCACCTCGCTGCGGGCGAAGGCGTCCATGGCGTCGGGCCCCAGCGGGCGCTGCTCGACACCTTGCGCCGCCAGCTTGCCGGCGGTCTCGGCCTTGGCCAGCGTGGCGGCCGTGGCCTGGCGCAGGCGCGCCAGCACCGGGGCCGGCGTGGCGGCCGGGGCGTACAACATGAACCAGGCCACGAGGTCGAAATCGCTGCCGGTCTGCTCGGCGATGGTGGGCACGTCGCGCGCGGCGGCGCTGCGCTGTGCGCTGGACGCGCCCAGCGCGCGCAGCTTGCCGCCCTGCATGTGCGGCAGCACGGCGGCCGGGTGGTAGAACATGAAATCGGCGCGGCCGGTCATCACGTCGTTCATGGCCATGCCGCCTTCCTTGTAGGGCACGTGCAGCATCTGGCCACCCAGGCGGGCCTTGAGCAGCTCACCCGCCAGGTGGCCCGAGGTGCCGTTGCCCGCCGAGGCGAAGGTGGCGCCCTGCCCTTGCGCGGCCTTGGCTTTCAGGTCGGCCAGGGTCTTGAGCGGGCCGTCGGCCGCGACGACCAGGAAGGTGGGGGTGTAGCCCACGAGCGCGATCGGCGCGAAGTCCTTCAGCGGGTCGTAGCTGAGGTTGCGGAACAGGGTGGCGTTGATGGCGTGCGTGCCCACGGTGCCCATCACCAGCTGGTAGCCATCGGCCGCGCCCTTGGCCACCTGGTTGGAGCCCACGGTGCCGCCGGCGCCCGCGCGGTTGTCCACCACGATGGACTGGCCCAGCTCGCGGCCCAGGCCCTCGCCCACCACGCGCGAAATGATGTCGGTGGTGGTGCCGGCACCGAAGGGCACCACCAGGCGCACCGGGCGGTCCGGGTAGGTCTGCGCCCCGGCGGGCAGGGCCAGGGCACCGGCCGCCGCGCCCAGGCTCAGCAAGGCGTCGCGGCGGGTGAGGCAAAGGCGGGTCTTCATGCGGTCGTCTCCTTCTTGGTGTGTGTCGCGCTCGGCCAGCCATGGGCGTACAGCGCGTTGTGCTCGCCCAGCGTGGGCGGCGGGTTCACGTGCAGCGCGCGCTGCCCGTCGAAGCTGATGGGCGAGCGCACCGTGCGCGAGGGTCCCATCGTCGGGTGCTGCGTGTCCACGAAGAGCTGCAGGTGTTGGGCCTGCGCGTCCTCGGGCACCTCGTCGGTGCGGTACATGGGCGCGTGCGGCACGTCCTGCGCGAGCAGGCGCTGGCACCAGTCGTCGCGCGTGCGGCGCTGGAAGATGTCGCGCAGCACGAGGATGAGCGCGTCCTGGTTCTCGATGCGCGCGAAGCGGTCGCGAAAGCGCTCGTCTTCGAAGATGTCGGGCTTTTCCATGGCCTTGGCCAGGCCCTGCCAGAACTTCTCGGGCGAGGACATGTGCAGCGCGATCCAGCCGCCGCAGGCGCACTCCAGCACGTAGCTCTGCGACACACTGGGCCGGCTGTACGGGCCCATCACCTCGCCCACCGAGAACAGGTGGGTGAAGGCGTCCAGGTTGAAGTGCGCCATGGCCTCGAACATGGAGACGTCCACGCGGCGGCCCACACCGCTGGCGTGGCGCTCGTGCAGCGCGCCCAGGATGCCGAAGGCCGCGTAGTAGCCCGTCATGGCGTCGGCGATGGCCGGGCCCACCACGCGCGGGTTGGCCGGGTTCACCAGCAGGCGCAGGTAGCCGCTGGCGGCCTGGGCCACGGTGTCGTAGCTGGGGCGCGCGGCGGCGGGGCCGTCCTGCCCGAAGCCGCTGATGGCGCAGTAGATGAGGCGCGGGTTGAGCTCGCGCAGGCGCGCCTCGCCGGCCTGGATCTGCTCGGCAAAGCCGGGGCGGAAGTTCTGGATGTAGACGTCCGCGCCTTCGATGAGCTGGTCGAAGGTGGCGCGGTCGGCTTCCTTGCGCGTGTCCAGCGCCACGCTGTGCTTGTTGCGGTTGTAGGTCTGGTAGTGCGGGCTGTACAGGCCACCCTTGAAGGCGCGGAACGGGTCGCCCGTGCCGGGCAGCTCCACCTTCACCACCTCGGCGCCCATGTCGGCCAGCACCATGGCGGCCGCCGGGCCGGTGATGAAGGTGCCGTGCTCGACCACGCGAAGGCCCTTGAGAACGGCGATCATCGTGCGCCCTCCTGGTCGATCTTCTGCACCGGCACGAAGCCCGCGGGCACGGGGCCGGTGTAGCGCTGCTCCAGCGTGGCCTGGTAGGACAGCGCGAAGCCGATAGGCTGCTCGAGTTCTTCACTCATGTGCGCGATCAGGCCCGCGCAGCGCGCCAGCATGGGCACGCCCTTGAGCGCATTGAGCGGAAATCCTACGCCCAGCAGCACGGCCGGAATGGCCGCCGACACGTTCAGGCGCAGGTCCTTGCCGATCACCTCGGGCAGCACCTGCTCCACCGCTTCGGCGATCTCCACGTAGCGCTGGCCGCCACCGGCCTGCTTCGAGACGCGGAACAGCGCCGCCACGCGCGGGTCGCGCGCCTTGTGCACGGGGTGGCCGTAGCCGGGCACGGCCTGGCCGCGCGCGCGCCACTCGCCCACCACGGCGCGGGCCGCGGCCTTGAGATCCCCACCGTGCCGCTCGCTCGCGCGGTGGATTTCGTCGAACAAGCGGCCGGCCGTCTCCGACGCGCCCAGGATCACCGAACCGCAGCCCAGGATGCCCGCCGCCACGGCGCCCTGCAGCGCATCGGGCGCGGCCGCCAGGGTCATGCGCGCGGCCTGCACGCTGGGCACCAGGCCGTGCTCGGCAATGGCCACCAGGGTGGCGTTGAGCACGGCGCTGGCGGGCGCGTCGGGGCGCTTGCCCGTGAGCAGCAGGTAGAAGTAGTCGCCGAAGCCGAGCTGGCCGATGAGGTCCTGGCACAGGTCTTCGCCACGCACGACGATGGTGTCGGGGTTGTGCGCGCAGATGGCCGACTGCGGCACGGTGGCCTTGCCGATTTTCAAAAGTCTCTCCGGTGAAAAGGGAACGGTCAGCGCGCCGGCACGAGGCGGAAGTCGTAGGTGGCGCTGTGGTACGGCTTGTCCAGGCGGCGGCCGTCGGGCGCAGTGCCGGCGGGGTGCTGCTGGAAGGGCACGATCAGGCTGTTGCGCACGCCGAAAACGGCGTCCGAGTCGAGGTAGGGGCTGTCGGCCACGAACAGGTGCGTGGTCACCGTCTGGTGCCCGGGCGCGTACACCTTCATGTGGATGTGGCCGGGCCGGTTGGGGTGGCGGCCCATGCGGCGCAGCATGCGGCCCACGGGGCCGTCGTCGGGCACCGGGTAGTAGCTGGGTTTGATCGACCAGAAGCGGTAGTTGCCCTGGGCGTCGGTGCGAAAGCGCGCGCGCAGGCGCATGCCGGCGTCCTCGCCCATCTGCATGTCGTAGATGCCCTCGCCGTCGCCGGACCACACGTCGAGGCAGCAGTTGGCGATGGGCCGGCCCTCGGTGTCGGTGACACGGCCGTGGTAGTACGCGGGCTCGCCGGGCATGTTCTCGCCGATGTCGGCGCCCAGCGCCAGCTCGGGCGAGCCTTCCCAGTAGAACGGGCCTTGCACCGTGGCCTCGGTGGGCGTCTGGGCGCCGCCGCCGCTTTGCTGGAAGGCGCGCGCGGCCTTGATCTGGTTGAGCGCCACCACCAGCATGGAGATGCCCAGCGTGTCCGACAGCAGGATGAACTCCTGGCGCTTGTCGTCGCACATCTTGCCGGTCTCGGTGAGGAAGAGGATGGTGTTGATCCACTCCTCCTCGCTCAGCTCCACCTCCCGGATGAAGGCGTGGGCGTGCTTCACCAGGGCGCTCATCACCTGCTTGAAGCGCGGGTCCTGGCAGTCGGCCATGCGGTCGAGCACGGCCTGGGTGATGTCGTCGGCTTCGAGTTGAGCCATGGGGTCTGTCTCCTGTGGGCGGGGCCTCTTGTGTGATCGCAGCGCAGTCTAGGCACCCGATGACCGCGATGGAAGTGATGAATTTCGACCGCTATGATCGATCGCATCGATCATTGATGGAAGCCCGCGCCATGGAACTGCGTCACCTGCGCTACTTCGACACGCTGGCCGAGACGCTGAACTTCACGCGCGCGGCCGAGCGGCTGCACGTCACGCAGTCCACGCTCTCGCACCAGATCCGCCAACTCGAGGACGAACTGGGCCTGGTGCTGTTCGACCGCTCGCACAAGAAGGTGGCGCTGACCGAGGCGGGTGAATTGCTGCGCAGCCACCTGGTGCCCGCGCTGCAGCAGATCGATCGCGGCCTGCAGGCGCTCAGCCACCCGGGCGAGGCGCTCTCGGGCGAGCTGCGCATCGCGGCCACGCACAGCTTCAACACGCGCCTGATCCCGCTGTGCGTCTCGGCCTTCCTGGGCCACCACCCCAACGTGAAGGTCAGCGTGGAGGAGCTGTCGGCGGAGCACATCGCCAAGCGCCTGTCCAGCGGGCACCTGGACCTGGGCGTGTCCTACCGGCCGGCCGACCGGACCGAACTGTGGTTCGAACCGCTCTACAACGAGGAACTGCGCCTGTGCGTGGCCGCCAGCCACCCGCTGGCCAAGCGCCGCCGCGTGCGCCTGGTGGAGCTGCACCAGCGCCGCCTGGTGCTGCTGCCCAGGCAGTTCAGCACGCGCGGCCTGCTGGACGAGTGCTTCGAGGCCGCGGGCGCGCAGCCGCTGGTGGTGGCCGAACTGAACTCCATCGCGCCCATGATCGAGCTCATCCGCCAGACCGACCTCGCCGGCATCATCGCCGAGACCGCCTTCACGCCCTCACCCGACCTGCGCCTGATCCCGCTGGAGGATCCTTCGCCGATCCGCACGCCGGGCCTGCTGTGGAAGAAAGGCGTGAACCGATCACCGACGGTGAAGCACATGGCCTCGGTGATCCGGCGCGCGGCGAGTGGGCACGCGGGGTAGATCACGGGATCGTTTGCCCTCTTTTGCCATACAACGGCGCCTCGCTCTCGTGCGCGATCAGACAGGGGTCTCATCTCCATCGGGACCATTCGGTCGATCCATCAGGTTGTCGCTTGACAACCTGATGGATCGACCTTACGCTGGAAGCATGGATGGCTCGATCGGTTCACCCGAAGAAGGAAGTAGAGGAAGCCCTGCGATACGCACAGGAGCACGGTTGGCGCATCGAAGTGGGTGGATCGCACGCGTGGGGCAAGATGTACTGCCCCTACAACGACACAGACTGTCGCTGCGGCGAGTTCTGCATCACCAGCATCTGGAGCACGCCCAAGAGCGCGGGAAACCATGCCAAAGCCCTCAAGCGTGTCGTTGACAACTGCACGGCACACCGCCAAAGCCAGGACAAGTCGGGCGACGCGCCCCAGGAGCAACACCGTGGAATACACCTTCACGCTCAAGTACCAGATCGTTGAGCCGGGCACCGATCTCGACGAACTCGTGGAGCGCCTGGGGGCCTGCGGATGTGACGACGCATTGGTTGGCATCGGACTGCCCGGCCGGATCGCGCTGGAATTCACCCGCGAAGCCAACAGCGCCAAGGCCGCTGTGGTGAGCGCGCTGGCGGACGTCAAACAGGCCATCCCGACAGCAAAGCTGATCGAGGCGGCTCCAGACCTCGTGGGGTTGACCGATGTCGCCGATGTGATCGGCGTATCGCGCCAGAACATGCGCAAACTCATGCTCAGCCACGCGACGAGTTTTCCCACGCCCGTCCACGAAGGCAGCGCCTCCGTGTGGCACCTGGCGGAAGTCATGGCTTGGCTCCAGGCCCGCGGGGCGTACGAAGTCGATACATCCACCCTTGAAGTCGCCCAGACAACCATGCAGGTCAACCTGGCCAAGGAGGCGGAAGTCCGCCGGCTTCGACCGGAGATGCGCCGGGAACTGCGGCCCCTCTTCGCCTAGGGCATCAGCATCGCCGCCAGCCCCACCACCCCCATCAGCACCGGCTGGTGCAGCAGGTAGTAGCTCAAACTCCAGCGCCCCCACAGCGCCATGAAGCGCCCCGGCGCACCACCCTGCCCCGAACCACCCAGCCAGCCGGGGCGGTTCGCGCAGACCCAGCGCCCGGTGGCCAGCCCCCACCACACCACGCCCATCCAGGGCAGCAAGGGCACGTAGTCCTCGGTGAAGGGCTTGCGGCTGATGAAGCCCAGCGCGTTGGGGCCGGGTTGGTTGAAGACCTCCAGCGCGGGCCACGCCGCCATGGCGGCCGGCGCCAGCCAGGGCAGCGCGATGGCCAGCGCGCCCAGCGGCCACAGCCAGCGGCCCCAGCCGCCGGTGAGGCGCGCGACCACCAGCATCACCGCGATGCCGTGCAGCACGCCGAAGTAGATGAAGCTCTTGGGAAACACGAACCACGAGCCCACGGTGACCAGCAGCGCCGCGCCCGCCACCTGGGCCCAGCGGCGCCAGAAGCGCGGCCAGCCCTGGCCCTGGTGCAGCGCCACCGCCTGCGACAGCCCGGCCGTGAACAGGAACAGGCTCACGATGGCCGTGCGCTGCGTGGTCCAGAACGGGTCGCTGAGGAAGGCCTGGTCGATGAAGCCGAAATGGTCGAGGTCGAAGCAGAAGTGATAGAGCGTCATCCACAGCAGCGCGACGGCGCGCAACTGGTCGATGCGGTCGTAGCGCACGTTCATGGTTCGTCCCGTGTGCCGCCCGTTGACCCGCTCATGCCCCGGTCTGGGCGCTTCGCCAAACGGTCAGCAGGTGCCCCGCGAGCGCCTGGGGCTCGCTCACCATGGGGCAGTGCCCCGTGACCATCTCGATCAGGTCCCAGCCCGGCTCGCGCCGCACCCGCTCGCGCGAGGCCTTGATGGTGCCCAGCGCGGGCGCGGTGCAGTCGATGAAGGTCCGCGGCACGCGCGCCACGGCGTCGCCGTCGAAGTCCAGGGGCTGGTCGTAGAGCCGGTAGGGTTGCGGCGTCTGGCGGCGGTTGAGCCAGTCGCGGTCGGCGCCCTGCAGGCCGAAGACCTCGGCGTCCGGCGGCGCGAAGTGCAGGCCGCCGCTGGCCTTGGCCGCCTCGAAGCGCTTGGCCTTGGTGGCTTCGTCGTGCGGCGTGCTCCAGGCCTCGCCGGGGTACGGCAGCACCGCGTCCAGGTAGACCAGGTGCGCCAGGGCACCGGGCGCGGCGGCCTGCAGGCGGTCGGCCACGCCGGTGACCACCATGCCCCCGTAGCTGTGGCCCACCAGCACCACGCGCTTCAACTCCTCGGCCTCGATCAGGGCGATGACGTCCTGAACGTGGGTCTGCAGGTCGATGGACTCGCTCATCAGGTGGGCCCGCTCGCCCACGCCGGTGAGCGTGACGGCGTGCGACTCGGCGCCGCCCGCGCGCAGCAGCGGCAGCACGCGGCGCCAGACCCAGGCACCGAGCCAGGCACCGTGGACCAGGACGATGGACGTGGTGTTGTTCATGGGCGTTCTCCTGGAAAATACCGGACCCACGCATTCTGCCCGCGACATGCTGCCCCACCAGATCGAGCTTCTCTCCCCCGCCCGCACGGCCGACATCGGCATCGAGGCCGTCAACCACGGCGCCGACGCCGTCTACATCGGCGGCCCCTCGTTCGGCGCGCGCACCTCGGCCGACAACAGCGTGCAGGACATCCACCGCCTGGCGAAGCACGCGCACCGCTTCGGCAGCCGCATCTACGTCACGGTCAACACCATCCTGCGCGACGACGAACTCGAGCCCGCGCGCAAGCTCATTCACCAGCTCTACGACGCCGGCGCCGACGCCCTGATCATCCAGGACATGGGCCTGCTGGAGCTGGATCTGCCGCCGATCCAGCTGCACGCCAGCACGCAGACCGACATCCGCACCGTGGAGAAGGCCGTGTTCCTGCAGGACGCCGGCCTGTCCAAACTGGTGCTGGCGCGCGAGCTCACGCTGCCGCAGATCCGCGCCATCCACGACGCGCTGGACGATCAGCGCTGCATCGTCGAGTTCTTCATCCACGGCGCGCTGTGCGTGGCCTACAGCGGCCAGTGCTACGTGAGCCACGCCCACACCGGCCGCAGCGCCAACCGGGGCGACTGCTCCCAGGCCTGCCGCCTGCCCTACGAGGTGAAGGACAGCCAGGGCCGCATCGTGGCGCACGACAAGCACGTGCTCTCCATGAAGGACAACAACCAGAGCGGCAACCTGCGCGCGCTCATCGACGCCGGCGCGCGCAGCTTCAAGATCGAGGGCCGCTACAAGGACCTGGGCTACGTCAAGAACATCACCGCGCACTACCGGCGCCTGTTCGATCAGATCCTGGAGGAGCGCCCCGAGCTGGGCCGCGCCTCCAGCGGGCGCGCCAGCTTCAGCTTCACGCCCGACCCCGACCAGAACTTCAACCGCGAGTTCACCGACTACTTCGTCAATGGCCGGCAAGACGACATCGGCGCCTTCGACACGCCCAAGAACCCGGGCCGCGCCATCGGCTTCGTCACGCAGGTGGGCCCGAACTGGGTGGAGCTGCAGTGCGACGACGAGGCCACGGTGGTCCACAACGGCGATGGCCTGTGTTACCTGGACCTGCACCGCGAACTCGTGGGCCTGCAGATCAACCGCGCCGAACCGGCGGGCGCGCCGGGGCGTTTCCGCGTGTTCCCCAAGGACGCGATCGAGGGCCTGCGACACCTCAAACGCGGCACCGTGGTGAACCGCAACCGCGACATGGACTGGGTGCGCGCGCTGGAGAAGAAGTCGGCGGAGCGCCGCATCGGCGTGTGGATGAAGCTCTCGCGCACCGCCGACGGCCTGCGCCTGGACCTCACCGACGAAGACGGCCACGCGGCCCATGCCGAGCTGGCCTGCGCTCTGGAGCCGGCGCGCGACGCCGCCCAGGCGCACGACAAGCTGCGCGAGGCCCTGGGCCGGCTCGGCGACACCCTGTTCACGCCCATCGACATCGCGCTCGACTTCAGCGAGCCCTGGTTCGTGCCGGCTTCGCTGCTCAACCCGCTGCGCCGCGAGGCCGTGGCCGCGCTGGAGGCCGCGCGCGCCAAGGCCTTGCAGCGCCTGCCGCGCGGCGCGGCGGTGCAGCCGCCTGCGCCCTACCCCGAAGACACGCTCACCTACCTGGCCAACGTGTTCAACCACAAGGCCCGCGCCTTCTACGAAAAACACGGCGTGAAGGTGATCGCCAGCGCCTACGAATCGCACGAGGAAACCGGCGAGGTCAGCCTCATGATCACCAAGCACTGCGTGCGCTTCTCGCTCAGCCTGTGCCCCAAGCAGGCCAAGGGCGTCACGGGCGTGCAAGGCACCGTGCGCGCCGAGCCGCTCACCATCACGCACAACAACGAGAAGCTCACGCTGCGCTTCGATTGCAAGCCCTGCGAGATGCACGTGGTGGGCAAGCTCAAGCCTTCGGTGATGAAGGCCGCGGCGAGCAGCCCCCTCACCTTCTACCGCACGCGGCCCACCGCGCACGGCGCGCACTGACTCAGCCGTCCTCGGGCTCCGCGCCCGCGTCCTCCGGCACCTGCAGCACGGCCAGCAGGCGGTCCAGCATCGCGTAGACCTCCGCCACGAACTCGGGCCCCAGGTCGGCTTCGAGCTGGCGGTAGACGTCTTCGAGGTCGCCGCTGACGTCCTTGAACATGCCCATGGCCAGCGGCGTCAGCGAGACGTGCTGGCGGCGCTGGTCGCCCTTCATCCGTTCGCGGCTGACCAGGCCCAGGGCCTCCATGCGGGCCAGCACCCCCGCCAGGCTGGGGCTGGAGATGTGGCAGATGGCGCAGATCTGGCGCGGCTCCAGCGTGCCGTACACGTCCAGCGCGCGCAGGATGCGGAACTGCTGCTCCGTCAGCCCCGTTTTCTTGAGCACCGGCCGAAAGCGTGCGATGAGCCCGCCGCGCACCTGCAGCAGCAACAGGGGCAGGTTGCGGCGCGCGCGCGGCGCGGCCGGGGGAACGGGTGTCGCGGGTGGTGGTCGGGAGCGGGGCAAGGTGTCAGAAGGGGTAGGCCTGGGGTTCGGTCTGGATCGTAATCGAGCGCAGCTCCGTGAACTCGGCGATGGCCGCCTTGCCGCCGAAGCGGCCGTACCCGCTGTTCTTGACGCCGCCAAACGGCAATTGGGGTTCGCTGCGCACCGTGGGCGCGTTGATGTGGCACACGCCGCACGCCAGGCGCTGCGCCACCTGCAGGGTGCGCGAGATGTCGCGCCCGAACACAGCGCCGGCCAGGCCGTATTCGGTGTCGTTGGCCACACGGATGGCCTCCTCCATGTCGTTCACGCGCACGATCGCCGCGATGGGCCCGAAGGATTCTTCGCCGTAGACCTTCATGCCCGGGCGCACGTGGTCCAGCACCAGCGGCGCGATGCGCGCGCCCTGGCGCCGCAGGGGCGCCAGCAGCCGCGCCCCTTGCGCCAACGCGTCCTCCACCATGGCCGCCACCTGCTCCGCGGCGCGTTCGCTGATGAGCGCGCCGGCCAGGGCGGGCACTTCGCTGGTGGCGAGCCGCTCGGCCTTGTCCGCCAGCGCCTGCGCGAATCGGTCGGCCGCGGGCGCCTCCACCACGATTCGTTCGGTGGACATGCAGATCTGCCCCTGGTTCATGAAGGCACCAAAGGCCGCGGCGTTCACCGCCGCGTCGATGTCGGCGTCGCCCAGCACCACCAGCGGGGACTTGCCGCCCAGCTCCAGCAGCGCGGGCTTGAGGTGCTGGCCCGCCAGCGCGCCAATGATTCGGCCGGTGCGCGTGGAGCCGGTGAAGTTCACGCGGCGCACCGCCGGGTGGGCGATCAGCGCCTCCACCACCTGCGGCGCGATGGCCGGGTCGTGCGCGATGACATTGACCACACCGGGCGGAAAGCCGGCGTCGTTGAGCAGTTCGCCGATGAGGCGGTGGCTGTCGGGGCACACCTCGGACGCCTTCATCACCACCGTGTTGCCGCAGGCCAGCGGCATGGCCAGGGCCCGCAGGCCCAGCAGCAAGGGCGCGTTCCACGGCGCGATACCGAGCACCACGCCCACCGGCACGCGCAGCGTCATCGCCAGGCAACCCGGCTGGTCGGACGGAATGGTCTCGCCGCCCACCTGCGTGGTGAGCGCGGCGGCCTCGCGCAGCGCGGCGATGCCGCCCTTCACGTTGAACTGCGCCCAGCCCACGGAGGTGGCGGTCTCGGCCACCATGCGCTCGACGAACACCTCGGCGCGCGCTTGCAACAGGTCGGCGGCCTTGTTCAGCAGCTCACGCCGCCGGCCGGGTCCGCTGCGCGACCAGGAAAGGAAGGCCTGAGCGGCCGTGTCGACGACGGCGCGTGCACCGTCCACCGTGTGCCAGTTGTGTGTCATGTCGGGATCTCCTTCAAAGCGGGGCGATGCGCGCATGCAGCAGCGCGCTGCGGCCTTCGTCGAGCGCTCGGATGCAGCGCGCGACGGCGGCCTCGGTGTCGTTCGGATCCGTCAGGCGCTCGCCGTGCGCACCGGCGGCCTCGGCCACGGCGGCGAAGTCCATGCCTTGCGGCAGCAGGGAGGCGTATTCGCCGCTGTGGAAGGCGTGGCCTTTGGGGTACATGCGCAGGGTCGATTCCTTCACCGCGGCCCAGCCGCTGTTGTCCAGCACCACGGTGAAGATGGGCACGCCGTACTCACGCGCCACCGCGTAGGTGGACGTGGGGTTGCTGAAGTAGAAGGTGCCGTCGCCGACGAAGTGCACCACGCGCCGCTGCGGGTGGGCCAGTTTCATGCCCAGGGCTGTGCCGGCCGAAAAGCCCAGCCCGCCGCCTGGCAGGCCCATCAGCGTGCCCGGCTGTTGGCGCGGCACCTGCTCGAACACGGTCAGCGTGTGGCGGATGCCTTCGTTGAGCACGATGTCGTCTTCATCGAGGGCGCGGTGGATGGCGGCGCACAGGTGCGCGGCGTTGAGGGCGCCCGGCTCGCCCGGCGCGCGCGCGGCCTCGGCGATGCGCCGGCCACGCTGGGCGTGCTCGGCCGCCAGTCGGTCCAGGCGCGCGGCCGCGCGCTCATGAAAGGCCGGCGTGGCCAGGGCCTTCACCGCCTCGATCAGATCGGCCAGCAGCGGCTCGCTGTCGCCCTGCAGGCGCAGGTCGGTGGCGAAGCCCCACATCGGCATGTCGCGCTTGAGCGCGTCCACGTCGATCTGCGCCCACCAGGCGTCGGGGTTGACCTTGGTGGTCTTGGGCACCCAGGGCACGTCCACGTCCAGCAGGAGTCCGACGTCGGCGCGTTCGGCGAACGGGCCGGGCAGGTAACCGCCGAAGCAGGGGCTGTCGCGGCGGATGTTCAGGTGCACGCTGTTGAATTCGCACACGCGCAGGCCGACGAGCGTGGCCAGCGCCTCCACCAGGGCCGGCACACGCGGGTTGCGGCCCGCATAGGCGGTCACGAGCAAGGGGTCTTCGGCCGCCACCAGGCGCTCGGCGATGCGGCGGATCTCATCGGGGCGTGCGCCACCCGCGCGCACCGGTCGGTGGCGCTCGGCGGGGAATGGCTTCAGTTCGCCCGGCGGGCACGGCGCGGCCAGCACCTCGCGCGGCAGCATCAGGTACACGGGGCCGGGCGGGTCGCTCTGCATCACCGTGTGCGCGCGGGCGATCACCTCCTCGGCCATCGAGGGCCAGGGCAGCGTGTACTCCCACTTCACGTAGGGGCGCACCACGCTGCCCTGGTCGAAGGGCTCCTGCACGAAGTGCACGTAGGTGTCGCGCCCGCCCTCCACGCCATTGAAGGTGGTGGCCGGCGCGCGGCCCGCCATCAGCAGGATGGGCACGCGCGCGCGAAACAGGTTGTGCAGCCCCATCGCGGCATTGGCCGTGCCGGCGTCCACGTGCACCAGCACGGCCTGGCCGCGGCCGGTGGCCACGGCGTAACCGCCGGCCATGTGGATGGCGGTGTTCTCGTGCGGGCACAGCACCACCTGCGGCAGCGCCCGGCCCTCTTCGCGCCAGCGCGCCATCTCCTCGATGAGGGGCGCGTGGTCGGTGCCGAGGTTGCAGAACAGGTACTCGATGCCACGGTCCAGCAGGGCCTGGAGCAGGTGGTGGGAGGCGCTGCGCGCCGTCTCATGGGGACTGTCGGGGAGCATGGGTTCCTGTCAGGGTGTGGCCGGGTCAGTTGGTCGGCGCCGCCAGGCCGGCGGCACGCACCGCGGGTGCGAAGGCTTTCTGCTCGGCCTGGATGCGCTGGCGGATCGCCTCGGGGCCCACGAAGTCGCTCTCGTGGCCGAGCTTGGCAAAGGCTTCTCGCATCGCCGGTGTGGACAGTGCCTTCTCCAGTTCGCCCGACAAGCGCTTGAGCACGCCGGCGGGCGTGCCGGCCGGTGCGTACAGGGCCAGCCAGACCTCGTATTCCGTGCCGGGGTAGCCGGCCTCGGCCAGCGTCGGCACATCCGGCAGGAAAGGCGAACGCTTCTGCGAGGCCACCGCCAGCGGGCGCAGGCCGCCGGATTTGATCTGCCCACTGAGCGGCGCCAGATCGGCCATCACCATGACGGCGCGGCCCGTGACGAGATCCGAGATCGCGGGCGTGAAGCCGTTGTAGGGCACGTGGATCATCTTGGCGCCGGCGCTCTGCACCAGCATCTCGGTGCCCACGTGGGCCATGGAGCCCACGCCATTGCTGGCGTAGGCCAGCGAGCCGTCCTTCGTCTTCGGATCGGCGAACAGCTCCTTCACCGTCTTGTAGGGCTGGGTGCTGGACACCGTGAGGAAGAACGGCAGGCGCGACACCATGCCGACCGGCGCGAAGTCCTTGAGCGGGTCGAAGGCGAGCTTGGCCTGCGTGAGCGGCAGCAGCGTCATGGTGGAGCCGCCGGTCAGCAGCAGCGTGTAGCCATCGGGCGCGGCGCGCGCCACGGTGGAGGCGCCGATCACCGTGTTGCCGCCCGGCTTGGCTTCGACGATCACGCTCTGCCCCATTGCATCGCCCATCGCCTGCGCCACCAGGCGCGCGGCGGCGTCGACACCACCGCCGGCCGCGTACGGAATGACGATGCGGATGGTCTTGCTGGGGAAGTTGTCTTGTGCGTGGCCTGTCAGCGCCGCGGCGCACAGCAGCGCCGCGCCGGCCCATCGGAAGAGTTTCATGCCTTGTCTCCTGGATGTTTTTTCCAGCGGACAATGGCGTCCGCCGCAAATCACTCACATGTGAGTGATTTGCGGAGCATAGGCCGCCCGCATGGGTGCGGCTCTAGGCAATAACCCGAATTCGCCGCAACCGGCTCAGACGTAGGGCACCGGTTGCGGCGCGTGCCGCAGGTGCAGCGACAGGCCCAGCGCCGCCATGTGGTTGCCGTTGCGCCCGAGGATGGTCTCGGCCAGCGGCAGGAACTCCGACTCCTCCAGCCGCGCATGCGCCGTGTAGTCGGCCACGAGCCGGTGCACGTCGCCGACGTCGAGCTCACTGTCCTGCCCGCGCGCCACGCGCTTGAGTTCACGTTCCAGTGAGCGCCACAGGGTTTCGAGCTGCCGGTGTTGCGTCGTCAGGTGTTCCACCAGGCGTTGAGCGCGCTCGCGTTCGGGCCCTGGCTCGGCGCTGGCCAGCACGGCGGGAAACAGCTCGCGCTCCTCGTCCAGGTGGTGCTCGAAGATCGCTTCGCGGAAGAACCCCAGCGAGTCCTCGGCGATGCGCCGGGCACGCGCCGCCGGCTCCAGCAGCGCGGGCAAGTCGTCCAGCGCGTGCAGGTGGCGCACGATGCCGACGTGGCACTGCGTGAAGTCGGTGAGTGGGGTGTCGGCGGTGGATTTCGCGGCGACGTTCATGGCGTGCTCCTGCGGCGGTGGTCGATGGCACCCAGTCTAGGCAGCGGGTGCCGTCGCCCATTGACCCAGGTCAAGGCGCCTGCAGGGCGACGGCGCGCGCGTTCTCCGCTCCTCAAGGCAGCACGAACCCGGGCAGGAAGGCACCCGCCGCGGCCCCCGACTGCGGGTAGACCGTCGGCCCGTCGACCACGATGTCGGGGCGGCCGTCACCCGTCACGTCGCCCGCGGCGATGAATCCGCCGCCATCCGGGCCTTCCCACACCTGCGCCACATCGAACGCGCCGACCACACTGGCCGATTGCAGCAGGACACCGATGCGCGTGCTGTTGGCCTGCGTCTGGTAGACGGTGGAGATCACCGCCATGTCCACACGCCCGTCCTGGTTCAAGTCCCGCACCACCACGCGACGCGCGCCATCCGCCACGGCCAGGGATTGCGCCGCGAACACGCCGGGTGCCGTTTGACGCCACCAGCGCACGGCCGCGGCCCCCGTGCCACCCGCCGGCGAGTGGCCCGCGTCGGCGGCGATGGCGTCCAGGCGCCCGTCGGCGTCGAGGTCGGCGAGGACCAGCCCCACGAGTGCGACACCCGTTCCAAGGAACGCGGGCACGGCGAAAGCCCCGCCGCCCAATCCGCGGCACCACCACAGAGCGCCACCGCCCACACCGGCCAGATCGGGCTGTCCGTCGCCGTCAAGATCGCCCACGGCAAGCGCGCTCCAACCCGCGCCGCTGCCGGCACAGACCGGCTGCGGCGAGGCGAAGCTGCCGGGCGCCGGCTGCTGGGCCAGCAGCAGCGCCCGGCTGTTGGCGGACACACCATCCGCGACCAACACATCGGGCCGGCCATTGCCGGTGACCTCGCTCACCGCCACGTCGTTGGCCACGCCGCCCGTGGCCAGCACCTGCGCGGCATCGAAGCGCCCCGGGCTCGCAGCAAGTTGGCGCAGGACGGCCACCGCGCCGCTGTCGCCCACGGCATTGATCGGCACGGGTGCCGTCAGCGGCGATGCGCTGAGCAGGTCGTCCAGCCCATCGCTGTTGACGTCACCCACCGCCAGCACCCAGGGGTCGGCCGCCACCGGGTAGCGCTGCAGGGGGGTGAACTGGCCCGGCGCCGTCTGCAGGCGCACCTCGACGACACCCGGGTGCGGCGGCGGCGCGGCGACGTAGGTCCGCGCCACGGCCACGTCGGCGCGGCCGTCGCCGTCCAGGTCACTCACCACCACCCCGCCCGACACCCAGAACGGGGCGATGACTGGCGCGCCACCACCACCGCTGCCGCCGCAGGCTGTCACCAAGGCGGTCATCGTCCATAGCGCGCTTCGACGGATGTGCTGCAGCCCGCGTGTCATGGCCATCTCCGAACAGGACGGGGCGCGCGCGAACCCCATGGCTCGCTCACCACACCCTCGCATCTGAGTCACTGTAGGCCTGCGCCGCGCGTGCGGCTTGACGCGCGTCAAGCCGTGTCAGCCCCCCTGTCTGGCCACCAGCTCGAACACGTCGCGTTCCATCTCCTGGCCGGAGGCGCTCATCACCCGCCGCTGCAGGCGCACGTAGCGCTTGACCTCGGGCGCGTACCAGACGAGGTAGTGCACACGCACCGGTTCGACGTTGAGCGAGGCCACGCCGCCCGTGGACGCGCGGCTGCTCCACACCTCCACCTTCACCGCATCGAAACGGCCGGCCGGCACCTGCACCGCCTCGCGGCCCAGGGCCTTGCCTTCGGAATGCCAGTGCGTCCACTGGCCGTCCACGTCGGGCGTGACGAAGCCACGCCCGCGCCAGGCATCGGCCTCGCCTGGCAGCAGGTAGGGACTGAATTCGGTGCCGATGCCGGGCCAACTCACGAACCCGCCCTGGCCGGCTTGCGAGCGCCGCAGCACCGGCTCGGCCAGCGAGGGATCGAGCAGCCGATCGACCACCACATCGCCACTCACCTGGTTCACCCGCACGACCACCGTGCGGTTCGGGCTGGTGGGCCACTTGCCGCGCACCTGGTAAGTCCAGCTCTGACCCACGACCGGCAGGCGCGGGTCGGCGGTGTGGGTGGCGGCCGGTGCGGGTGCGGGTGCCGGTGCGGGTGCGGGTGCCGG
>NZ_DATIGV010000109.1:0-1697 GCF_035481345.1 Hydrogenophaga sp.
GCGTTGGCGCGCCTGGGCGTGCGACGAGTCGAAGCAGGTCTGATTGTCTGCCGGGCGACAAGCCAGACCGGGGTCCCATCGGGTAAGCCCCGCTGGTCACGCCCCGGCCCCGCTGCCTACGATGCCCGCATGAGCATCTACAGCCAGCACCTCGACCCCAACCCCGCCAATTTCGCGGCCCTCTCGCCCGTGAGCTTCGTGGAGCGCACGGCCGAGGTCTTTGGCGACATGCCCGCCGTGGTGCACGGCGCGCGGCGCCACACCTGGGCGCAGGTGCGCGAGCGCTCCGCCCGGCTGGCCGCCGCGCTGCGCGCGCTGGGCATCGGCCCGGGCGACACGGTGAGCACCCTGCTGCCCAACACGCCCGAGATGGTGGAGGCGCACTACGCCATCCCCGCGCTGGGCGCCGTCATCAACACGCTCAACACCCGGCTCGACGCCGGCCTGCTGGCCTGGCAGATGAACCACTGCGAGTCCCAGGTGCTCATCACCGACCGCGAGTACGCCCCCGTGGTGGCCAAGGCGCTGGCGACCCTGTCCGAGCTCGGGCGCGAGATCGTGGTCATCGACGTCTGCGACAGCGAGTACACCGGCCCCGGCGATCGCCTGGGCGCGCACGAGTACGAGGCCTTCATCGCCGCGCACGAGCCCCTGCCGCGCCTGGACGGCCCCGCCAACGAGTGGGACGCCATCGCCGTGAGCTACACCAGCGGCACCACGGGCGACCCCAAGGGCGTGGTGACGCACCACCGGGGCGCCTACCTCAACGCCGTGAGCAACGTCGTCACCTGGACCATGCCGCAGTTTGCGCGCTACCTGTGGACCCTGCCCATGTTCCATTGCAACGGCTGGTGCTTCCCCTGGACGGTGGCGCTGCAGGCCGGCGTGCACGTGTGCCTGCGCCGCGTGGAGCCGGCCGCCATCCTGGCCGCCATGCGCGAGCACGGCGTGGACCACTACTGCGCCGCGCCCATCGTGCACAACGGCATCCTCTCCGCCGTGGCGGCCGAGCCGGCGCTCAAGGACGGCATCGGCGCCGTGCGCGGCATGGTGGCGGGCGCCGCGCCACCGGCGTCCATGATCGAGGGCATGGCGCGCCTGGGTTTCCAGATCACACACGTCTATGGCCTCACCGAGGTCTACGGCCCCGCGTCCGTGGCCGTGGCGCGGCCCACCTGGGCCACGGCCGAACTGGGTGAGCAGGTGCGCCTCAACGGCCGCCAGGGCGTGCGCTACCCGCTGCAGGAAGGCATGACCGTGATGAACCCCGACACCATGGAAGAGGTGCCCGCCGACGGCCAGACCATGGGCGAGATCATGTTCCGCGGCAACATCGTCATGAAGGGCTACCTGAAGAACCCCGCGTCCACCGCCAAGGCCTTTGGCGGCGGCTGGTTCCACACGGGTGACCTGGCCGTGCTGGAGCCCGACCGCTACGTCAAGATCAAGGACCGCAGCAAGGACATCATCATCAGCGGCGGCGAGAACATCAGCTCCATCGAGGTGGAAGACGCCCTGTACCGCCACCCCGCCGTGATGGCCTGCGCCGTGGTGGCCAAGCCCGACCCGAAGTGGGGGGAATCGCCCCTGGCCTTCGTGGAACTGCGCCCCGGCGCGCAGACTACGGAAGCCGAACTCATCGCCCACTGCCGCACCCTGCTGGCCGGCTACAAGGTGCCCAAGGCCGTGCGCTTCGA
>NZ_DATIGV010000110.1:0-6047 GCF_035481345.1 Hydrogenophaga sp.
TGGGTTCATGCTGGGGCTTAGCAACCCGCGAGCCAAGCACAAGTACCGACCCGGAAACTCCCCGGGGAACCGCCGCCACAGCGTGTGGCAGGCACTTGACCGTCATTCGGCCTAGTCGACCGCCCAAGCCGGCTGGCCCTATACGGTGCTGGTCGAGGGCGATGACATGACTGAGCCCGTGGCGGACGAAACCCGATCGATCCTCGATGGACACATCGTGCTGTCGCGCAAGCTGGCGGCCGCCAATCACTACCCAGCCATTGATGTGCTCGCGTCGGCCTCTCGGGTCATGGGTGCGCTGATCTCGCCGGAGCACAGGGCCGCGGCCGGCCGAGTGCGCGAGCTGCTCGCCAAATACGACGAGATCGAGCTGTTGCTCAAGGTGGGCGAGTACAAAAAGGGCTCAGACCGCGTCGCCGACCTGGCGATCGAACGCCGTGAGGCCATCATGGCTTTCTTGCGACAGCCCACGCACGAACTGTCCGGCCTCGACGCCGCGATCAAGCAGCTGCGCTCTCTGGCGGCCTGAACGTTCGCTCGGGCGTCCGCGCCCTTCCTTGTCCATCCTGCAGGCCCCTACGCCCGGGTCTTCGAAAGGCGGCCGCGCCGGTATTTCCGGAACCGAGGGGAATGAACTATGCGTTTGACGCATGGAGTGTCAAATTTGACAGGGGCCTGGATTGCCAAAGCGAGATTTCGCGCTAAAATCTAGGCGGGTGCCGCAAGGTACTCCCCGCTTTTCCTCCCTGAGCGGGTGCCTTAGTGTGTGACAGCAAAAAGGCTTCCCAACCCGGCCCTTGGCCGGGTTTTTTTTGCCTTGTCGCCGCAAGGGGGCTGTGGGCCACGGGAACTACACTGCCTCCATGCTCTGGGTCAAAGCCTTCCACATCGTATTCGTGGCGAGCTGGTTCGCCGGCCTTTTTTATCTTCCGCGCATCTTCGTCAACTTAGCCATGGTGCCTCCCGAGAGTGTGGCCGAGCGGGCGCGATTGCTGCTGATGGCTCGCAAGCTGCTGCGGTTCACCAGCTTGCTGGCGGTCCCTGCCTTGGCCCTGGGGCTGTGGCTGTGGTTGGGGTACGGCATCGGGCGTGGGCCCGGCAATGGATGGATGCACGCCAAGCTGGCCGTCGTAGCTTTGGTTCTCGGGTATCACCACGCGTGTGGGATGTTGCTGCGCCGCTTCGAAAGTGGCGCGCACCAACGCGACCACTTCTGGTACCGCTGGTTCAACGAAGTGCCGGTGCTGTTGCTGATCGCAGCCGTGGTGCTGGTGGTGGTCAAGCCGTTCTGAGCGCCAGATGGCAATGGGTTCGCGGACCTCGGCCTGGCCTTTGGCGGTGCTGTATGCCGGGTTGATCGCTTATGCCAGCCTATATCCATTCACCGGCTGGCGCGTGCAAGGCGTGGAGCCCTGGTCTTGGGTCTGGGCGCCTTGGCCGCAGTACTGGACCGGTTTTGATATGTGGTCCAACTTCGTGGGTTATATGCCGCTGGGGGCCCTGTTGGCTGTGGCGGCGCTTCGATTGGGGTGGCGCCGGGGAGCCTTCTGGTGGGGGGCTGCCGGCGCAATGATCTTGTCCGTCACCGTGGAGAGTCTGCAGACGTTCTTGCCTGGGCGTGTTCCCTCTAATGTGGATTTCGGCCTCAACTCGTTCGGCGGGTTGGTGGGCGCGGGCATGATGGTCGTGCTGGATCGTTGGGGGGGGCTGGCGCGATGGAGCCGCTTTCGCGATGAATGGTTCGCGCCGGGTGCGCACGGGGGGCTGGTGTTGCTGGCCTTGTGGCCATTGGCCTTGCTGTATCCCGCTTCGGTGCCATTCGGGCTGGGACAGGTGGCCGACCGGCTGGTGGCGGCATTGGCCGACTGGCTGTGGGACACGCCCTTCGTCGTCTGGCTGCCCGCGCGCTCGGAGCAGGCCCTCCCCCTGAGCCTGCTGACGCAGGCCTTCTGCATCGCGCTGAGCTTGTTGGCGCCCTTGCTGATGGCCTTTGGCGACATGCGAGCCTGGTGGCGACGTGTGGCGTTTCTTCCCTTGTTCTTTGGCGGGGCCACGCTGGCGGCCGGGCTCTCGTCTGCCCTGACCCATGGCCCTTCCCACGCCTGGGCCTGGCTCAGCCCGGTCACCCTGGTCGGTATGGGCGCGGCTCTGCTGGCCTCGTTGCTGTGTCTACCCTTGTCGCGAAGGGTCTGCCACGCGGTGATGCTGTTGTGCCTGGGTGTGACGCTCACGCTGCTCAACCGTGCGCCCGAGGTGCCCTATCTGGTGCAATCGCTTGAGGTCTGGGAGCAGGGGCGCTTCATCCGCTTCCATGGCCTGTCTCAGTGGTTGGGATGGCTGTGGCCCTTTGCGGCCATCCTGTTCGGTTTGCGGGCCGTGGCCCGCCCGCCCGCAAGGGCCGAGGGGGCGGCCTAGAATCCCGTCATGTCCAGCGGCACACCTCTTCCTCCGGCCTCCTACTATCAGCGGCACATTTTTTTCTGTCTCAATCAGCGCGAGGGCGGCGAGGCCTGTTGCGCCGATCACAAGGCCGAAGACGCGTTCGCCCGGTGCAAGTCACGCGCCAAGGCGCTGGGCTTGCTGGGCCCCGGTGGTGTGCGCGTCAATCGCGCGGGCTGCCTTGACCGTTGCGCCGGCGGGCCGATCGCGGTGGTGTACCCGGAGGCTGTCTGGTACAGCTATGTCGATCAACACGACATCGATGAGATCGTTGAATCGCACCTGCGTGATGGAGTGGTCGTCGAGCGGCTGTTGACGCCACCCGACGTGGGGCGCTGAGGTGAACGCTCAAACCGAATCCCGCCTGATCGATGGGCCGGTGGGCGCCATCGAACTCGCTATCGACCGGCCTGACGGCGCGGCCCGCGCCACGGCCCTCATCGCGCATCCGCACCCCTTGCATGGGGGCACGCTCACCAACAAGGTGGTCCAGACCCTGGCCCGGGCGGCCGTGCTCGCGGGTATGGTGGCGGTGCGCTTCAACTTCCGGGGGGTTGGGCGCAGCGGCGGGCACTACGACGAGGGGCGCGGCGAGGTCGACGACCTGATGGCTGTGGTTCAGTCGGAGGCGCCATCGGGCTCCCTGGTCATGGCGGGCTTTTCGTTTGGTTCTTTTGTCACCAGCCAGGCCTTGCAGCGCCTGCATCCCGGGCGGGATGTGCGTCACGTGGTGCTGGTGGGCACGGCGGCCAGCCGGTTTTCCGTGTCGCCGATCGCCGAGGAACTTCGTTCGCGGACCCTGGTCGTTCACGGCGAGCTCGATGACACCGTGCCGCTCAGCGCGGTCATGGACTGGGCCCGCCCTCAGTCGCTGCCGGTGCTCGTGGTGCCCGGCGGTGGCCACTTCTTCCACGGCCAGTTGCCTCTGTTGCGTGAGCTGGTGTGGCGCCATTGGCGGGCCTGAGCCCGCTGGCACCGATTTATTTCATAGGACCTTGAGTTGATGATCCGTTTTCGTTCCCTGATCGCCGGCCTCGCGCTGTCGCTGACCCTGCTCGCACCCGCCGCGGCTCAGATGCCTCAGCCGCCAGAAATCGCCGCTCGCGCCTATGTGCTGCTGGATGTGACCACCGGGCAGGTGCTGGCAAGCAAGGACCCCGACGCCCCGGTCGAGCCCGCATCGCTCACCAAGCTGATGTCGGCCTACTTGGTGTTTGACGCTCTGCGGTCCGGCAAGATCACGCTTACCCAGACCTTTGGCGTGAGTGAGCGCGCCTGGAAAACCCCGGGTTCGCGCATGTTCATCGAGCCGCGCATGCAAGTGCCGGTCGAGGACCTCATCAAGGGCATGATTGTGCAGTCGGGCAACGACGCTACCGTGGCCCTGGCCGAGGGGGTGGCGGGTTCGGTCGATCGGTTCGTCGAGCTCATGAACCAGCAGGCCAAGGCGTTGGGCATGACGGCCACGGGCTATCGCAACCCGGAGGGCCTGACTGCCCCGGGGCATGTGACCACCGCGCGCGACCTCGCCACGCTGTCCACGCGGCTGATGAACGATTTTCCGCAGTATGTCGGCTACTACTCCATCCAGCGCTATCGCTACCCGGGTACGCCAGCCACCAACGACACGAACCGCAACCTGCTGCTGTTCCGTGACCCCACGGTCGACGGTCTGAAGACCGGCCACACCGACGCGGCGGGCTACTGCCTGGTGGCGACGGCGCGCCGGCCGGTGCCCGGGCTGGGGGACGGGCCGGCCGGCCAGCGCCGCCTGTTGTCGGTCATGCTGGGCACCTCGAGTGAGAACGCCCGGGCAGCCGAATCGCAAAAGCTGCTGAACTGGGGTTACACGGCCTTCGACACCGTGCGCTTGCTGGCCGCCAACCAGCCGGCGGCCGAGCCACGCATCTGGAAGGGCAAGTCCGATACCGTCAAGCTGGGCCGCGCCGAGGGGGTGATCGTCTCGGTGCCGGCGGGTGAGGGTGGGGGCCTGAAGTCCCAAGTCGTGCGTCCCGACCCGCTGGTCGCGCCTTTGCAGAAAGGGCAGGGGGTGGGCACGCTGCGTGTGACTACCGCCGCGGGACAGTCTGTGGTCGAGGTGCCGCTGACGGTGCTCGAGACGGTGGAGGAGGCGGGCATTTTCGGGCGCGCCTGGGACGCCATCCGCCTCTGGATCCAGTGATCTGCCAAATGGGGGCGTTGGCTCTGGTTGGCGCGGCCAACCGCTCGGTGCTACACTAGTAGGCTTTTCGGAATTTTCCGAGAAGCTTTGCCGTTTTCAAACGTTTAGGGACGTTTTCAATGCCAACCATCAACCAGCTCGTGCGCCACGGCCGGGAGGTCGAAAAGACCAAATCCAAGAGCCCGGCCATGGAAAACTCGCCGCAGCGTCGCGGCGTGTGCACCCGCGTGTACACCACGACGCCGAAGAAGCCGAACTCGGCGCTTCGCAAGGTCGCCAAAGTCCGTCTGACCAACGGTTTCGAAGTCATCTCCTACATCGGCGGTGAAGGTCACAACCTGCAGGAGCACAGCGTCGTGCTGGTGCGCGGCGGTCGTGTGAAAGACCTTCCCGGCGTTCGCTACCACATCGTGCGCGGCTCGCTGGACCTGCAGGGTGTGAAGGACCGGAAGCAGGCCCGTTCGAAGTACGGCGCCAAGCGTCCCAAGAAGGCCTGATTGGCCGTCATTCGGTGCCGCCCGGTTTTGACGAGCCGGACCGGCGTAGTGACCTTGAACAAAGGTCGAGTAAGTGCAGATCCCCAATGGGTCTGCGGGGTGTCTGGATCAGAAGGACGTCCGGACATCAACTGAAGCAAGAGGTGAATCATGCCCCGTCGTCGCGAAGTCCCTAAACGTGAAATCCTGCCGGATCCCAAATTCGGCAATGTCGAGCTTTCCAAGTTCATGAACGTGATCATGGAAGGCGGCAAGAAGGCCGTGGCCGAGCGCATCATCTATGGTGCGCTCGAGCAGATCGAGAAGAAGACCGGCAAGGATCCGGTCGAGATCTTCTCCACGGCCATCAACAACGTCAAACCCATGGTGGAGGTCAAGAGCCGCCGCGTGGGCGGCGCCAACTACCAGGTGCCGGTCGAAGTGCGTCCGGTGCGCCGTCTGGCGCTGTCGATGCGCTGGATCAAGGAAGCCGCGCGCAAGCGCAGCGAGAAGTCGATGGCGATGCGCCTGGCCAACGAGCTGGTCGAGGCCACCGAAGGCCGCGGCGGCGCGATGAAGCGCCGCGACGAAGTGCATCGCATGGCCGAAGCCAACAAGGCCTTCAGCCACTTCCGCTTCTGATCCAGGCCAGTCCTCTTCGATCAACCTGAACCGAGAGCCCGCAATCCCCATCCCGGGGTGGCGGGCTTGAACCTTTCCGGAGTATTTCCATGTCCCGCACCACGCCCCTTGAGCGCTACCGCAACATCGGTATTTCCGCGCACATCGACGCCGGCAAAACCACCACAACCGAGCGCATCCTGTTCTACACCGGCGTGAACCACAAGATCGGTGAAGTGCACGACGGCGCCGCCACCATGGACTGGATGGAGCAGGAGCAGGAGCGCGGCATCACGATCACGTCCGCTGCCACGACCTGCTTCTGGAAA
>NZ_DATIGV010000111.1:0-9355 GCF_035481345.1 Hydrogenophaga sp.
GCGCCGCCGCCAACAGCCACCCCGACGCCGACAGCAGCGCCGCCCGCACGGCCATCCTCGCGGCGGCCCGTGCGGAGTTCTCCGCCAAGGGCCTCACCGGCGCGCGCGTCAACGAGATCGCGGCCCGCGCCGGCGTCAACAAGCAGCTCCTCTACTACTATTTCGGTAGCAAGGAGGATCTGTACCGCACGGCGCTCGAGGTGGTCTACACCGAGATCCGCACGCAGGAACGCAGCCTCAAGCTGGGCGACATGAAGCCCGAGGAGGCCATGGCCACCCTCATCGGCTTTTCCTTCGACTACCTGGCCCAGCACCCCGACTTCATCGGCCTGCTCAACCACGAGAACGCGCAGGGCGCGCCGCACGTGCGCGATTCCAGCGCCATCCGCGACACCAACTCGCCATTGATCGAGCTGATCGCCAAGACCCTGGCGCGCGGCATCCGCGCCAAGGTGTTTCGCCGCGGCATCGACCCGGTGGAGCTGTACATCTCGGTCGCGGGCATGTCGTATTTCTTCTTCTCCAACCGCCTCACGCTGGCTTCGATCTTCGGCCGCGACCTGGAGTCGTCCGCGGCGGTGAACGCCTACCGCGCGCACGTCGTCGCCTTCGCGATGGCCGGCCTGCGCGCCTGATCCGCCCCTCGGCGAGGCATGGACGGACGTCCCCGCCGGCAGTGCCTGACGCCTCATTTCAACCAAACGGTTGACGCCGTGGTGTCACGCCCCTATGCTCATTCCATCGAGTTCGAGAAAAGGGGCGATTCCATGCCAAGCCAGCCATCCGGGGCCTCGGGGCGCAGCCGCGTCACCTTGCTGGACCCGGCCCACCTGCCCGAGCGTTTCGAGTCCGTCGAGGCGCTGGAGGAGTTCCTGTCGCGGCCCAGCCAGGCCCTCATCGACGACCTCGCGCAGGTCGACGGCGACCTCATGATCCTCGGCGTGGCCGGCAAGATGGGCCCCACGCTCGCGCGCCTGGCCAAGAACGCCGCGCCGCACAAGCGCGTGATCGGCGTCGCGCGCTTCAGCGACCCCGAGGTGCGTGAGCGCCTGGAGGCCTGGGGCATCGAGACCATCACCGCCAACCTGCTGGACCGCGCGTCCATCGAGGCCCTGCCCCGCGTGCCCAACATCGTCTTCGCGGCCGGCCACAAGTTCGGCGCCAAGGACAACCAGGCCCTCACCTGGGCCATGAACACGCACGTGCCGGCCCTGGTGGCCGACACCTTCCGCGGCTCGCGCATCGTGGGCTTTTCCACCGGCAACATCTACCCGCTCACCACGGTGGGCCGCCAGGGCGCCAGCGAAAGCACGCCGCCCGCGCCGCTGGGCGAGTACGCGCAGTCCTGCATCGGGCGCGAGCGCATGTTCGAGTACTTCTCGGCGCAGCACGGCACGCCGGGGCGCCTCTTCCGCCTCAACTACGCCATCGACATGCGCTATGGCGTGCTCTACGACGTGGCCTCCAAGGTGCACCGCGGCGAGCCCGTGGACGTGACCATGGGCCACGTGAACGTGATCTGGCAGGGCGACGCCAACGCGCAGGTGCTGCGAAGCCTGCGCCACTGCACCACGCCGGCCACGCCGATCAACTGCACGGGCCCCGAGACCTTGTCGGTGCGCTGGCTCGTCGAACAATTCGCGCTGCGCCTGGGCGTGCCGGCCAAGGTGGTGGGCCAGGAGGCGAGCACCGCGCTGCTGTCGGACACCACGCTGGCCTGCCGCCTGTTCGGCTACCCGCTGGTGCCACTGGGCGCCATGCTCGACTGGGTGGCCGACTGGGTGAAGCGCGAACAGCCCGCCTTCAACAAGCCGACCAAGTTCGAGGTCAGGGATGGCGCCTTCTGAGGCCCTGACCCTGGTGGTGCTGGGCCCGGACGATGCGCCGGACGGCCTGGCGCTGTCGGACGCGGCGGGCTGGAACCAGACCGCCGAGGACTGGCGCTTCTTCGTGCGCCAGGGCCGGGTCTTTGGCCTGCGCGCCGCGGACAACGGGCGCCTGGTCGCCACGGCCGCGGCCTTGCCTTATGACTCAGGGGTGGGCCAAGTGGTGGGCAACGGTGTGGGTGGTGGCATCGGCTGGATCTCCATGGTGCTGGTGGCCGCCGAGTGGCGCCACCAGGGCCTGGCGAGCTCGCTGATGGGGCACTGCATCGCGCACCTGCGCGCGCTGGGTGCGACACCCGTGCTGGACGCCACGCCCGCCGGGCAGCCGGCCTACGCGAAGCTGGGCTTTCAGGCCGGCTTCGCGCTGTCGCGCTGGGAGGGCACGCTGGCCCACGGGCCGTCGATGCCGACTGCGGGCGCCGTGAACGCGCAAGCGATCGCACGCCTCGACGCCCAGGCCAATGGCTTCGATCGCCGCACCCTGCTGACTGACTTTCTGCAACGCCCCGGCACGCGCGCCCGCGTGGCGGCGGACGGCAACGGTTTCGTGCTGGCCCGCCAGGGCCGCCGCGCCACGCAGCTGGGCCCGCTCGTGGCCGGCGACGAGGCCTCGGCCCTGTCGCTGCTGCAGGCCGCCTTCGCGGAGCTGAGCGGCCCCGTGTTCCTGGACGTGCCCGAGCGCTGGACCGTGTTGACGGCCTGGCTCGCGCAGCACGGCTTCGCCCGCCAACGGTCCTTCGCGCGCATGGCGCTCGGCCCCGCCCCCATCGCTTCTGTCCATGACCGGCTGTTCGTCGTGGCCGGCCCCGAATTTGGTTGAGATCCCATGAGCCTGAGCCCCACCCACGTCCAACACGCCCGCGCGCTGCTGCAGCGCGGCCTGGCCATTCCCGCGCACCCGCTCGCGCTCAACGCGCAGCGCCAGCTCGACGTGCGCCGCCAGCGCGCGCTCAGCCGCTACTACCTGGACGCCGGCGCCGGTGGCCTGGCCGTGGGCGTGCACACCACGCAGTTCGCCATCCGCGAGGTCGGCCTGTATGAAGAGGTGCTGCGCCTGGCGATAGCCACCGCGCGCGACTGGGTGGCCCCCGGCCGCGAGCTCGCCATGGTGGCGGGCGTGTGCGGCCGCACCGAACAGGCCATGGCCGAGGCGCGCCTGGCCCTGGGCCTGGGCTACCACGCCGGCCTGCTGAGCCTGGCCGCCATGAAGGGCGAAAGCGAGGACGCCCTGATCGCGCACTGCGAGGCCGTGTCGCGGGAGATCCCGCTGATCGGCTTCTACCTGCAGCCCGCCGTGGGCGGCATGGACCTCAGCGCCGCCTTCTGGGCCCGCTTCGCCGCACTCCCCAACGTGGTCGCGATCAAGGTCGCGCCCTTTCACCGTTACCGCACGCTCGACGTGGTGCGCGGCGTGGTCGAGGCGCGCGCCGAGGACCGCGTGACGCTCTACACCGGCAACGACGACCACATCGTGCTGGACCTGCTCACGCCCTTCACCGTCATGCGCGATGGCCAGCCCGTGACCGTGCGCTTCCGCGGCGGCCTGCTGGGCCACTGGTCGGTGTGGACCTCGGGCGCGGTGCGCCTGCTGGCGCAATGCCAGGCCGCGTCGCGTGAGCCGGCGGTGAGCGCCGAGCTGCTCGCGCTCGACAGCCGCGTCACCGACTGCAACAGCGCCTTCTTCGACGTCGCCAACCACTTCCACGGCTGCATCGCCGGCTGCCACGAGGTGCTGCGCCGCCAGGGCCTGCTCGAAGGCACCTGGTGCCTGGACCCCGACGAAGGCCTGAGCCCCGGACAGAAAGAGCAGATCGACCGCGTGTACGCGCAGCACGGCGATCTCGCCGACGACGCCTTCGTGGCCGAGGGGCTGGCCCGCTGGCTGGCCTGAACGTTGCGTGACAAGGAGCCCACCATGACCCAGAACAAGCTCGCGCGCTGGACCGTCCACTACCTGCCCGCCGTGGGCCTGTTCGTGGGCTTCGTTCTGCTGTGGCAACTCGCGGTCACCGTGTTCGACATCCGCGAGTACCTGCTGCCCGGCCCGCGCGCCGTGTGGCAGGCCATGTTCAGCGACGAGATCCCCTGGCTCGCGCACACCTGGATCACCGGCGTGGAAATCCTCGGCGCCTTCGTCATCGCCGGCGTGGCCGGCGTCGCGCTGGGCATGGCCATCGCGTGGTCGCAGGGCATCTCGCGCGCGCTCACGCCTTTCCTGGTGTTCGTGAACACCTTGCCCAAGGTGGCCATCGCGCCGCTGTTCCTCATGTGGCTGGGCTACGGCATCCTGCCCAACATGCTCATCGGCGCGCTCATCGGCTTCTTCCCCGTCGTCATCAACACCGCCGTGGGCCTCACGCAGATCGACCAGGACATGGTGGACCTGGGCCGCGTGTTCAGCGCGCCCAAGTGGAAGGTGTTCCTGAAGATCCGCATCCCCAACGCCTACCCCTACATCCTGAGCGCGCTCAAGGTCACCGCCACCTCGGCCGTGGTGGGCGCGGTGGTGGGCGAGTTCGTGGCCTCGCAGAAGGGCCTGGGCTACGTGATCATCACCACGCAGAGCAGCATGAACACGCCGGCCGCCTTCGCCGCGCTGGTGTGGATCTCGGTGCTGGGCCTGCTGCTCTATGGCCTGGTGGCCCTGCTCTCGCGCCTGCTCGCGCCCTGGGCCGAAGAGGCGCCGCGCTGATTTCCCGTCCGCCCCCCACCCCGTCCCCCGAAAGGAAAGCACCATGACCCCCAGGCTCGCTGTTCCCCTCGCCGCCGTGTGTTCGGCGCTGCTGGCGCTGATGCCGCTCACGGCCGCCGCGCAGGCCAAGGAGAAGTTCACCTTCGCCCTCAACTGGTTCGCCGTGGGCGACCACGCCGCCTACTGGGTGGCGCTGGACAAGGGCTACTACGCCCAGCGCGGCCTGGACGTGACGCTGGAAAACTCCAAGGGCTCGGGCGACTCCATCGCCAAGGTGGACACCGGCCGCGCCGACGCCGGCCTGGCCGACGCGGTGCCGGTCATCTCGGCCAGCTCGCGCGGTGCGCGCGTGAAGATGGTGGGCATGGTGTTCGACAAGACGCCCATGACCTTCTTCAGCCACGCCGACAAGCCCCTGCTCAAGCCCAAGGACCTGGAAGGCAAGACGGTGGCCGCGCCCGCCGGCGACAGTCAGCGCCTGGCCTTTCCCGCCTTCGCTCGCCTGAACCAGATCGACCCGGCCAAGGTGACGTGGGTCAACATCGAACCCACCGCCAAGGTGGCCTCCATCGCCGAGAAGCGCGTCGACGGCGTGGCCGACTACACCACCGGCCAGCCCTTCTACGACAAGGCCATGGGCCCGGGCAAGGCGGTGCGCCTGCCCTGGGCCGACCACGGCTTCGACCTCTACGCCATGTCCATCATCGCGGGCGAGAAGACCATGGCCGACAAGCCGCAGCAGCTCAAGGCCTTCCTCGAAGCCTCGTACATGGGTTGGCGCGACGTGATGGCCAACCCCAAGGAAGCCCTGGCCATCTTCAAGAAGCGCGTGCCCGAGATCGACCTCGCCATCATCGAGGCCAACATGCAGATGGGCTTTGACCTGATGCGCACCAAGAACTACGCCGACAACGGCATCGGCTGGATCGACGAGAAGAAGATGTGCGCCTCCACCGAGATCGTGAACACCTACATGGGCCTGCCGAAGAAGGTGGACTGCAAGGACGTGTTCAACACCGCCTTCTTCACCAAGGTGGCGATGCCGCTGGCCGTCAAGTGAACCCACGCGTCCTCATCGAAGTCGACCACGCGGGCATGGTCTACCAGGCCGACAGCGGCCCGGTGGAAGCCCTGCGCGACATTTCCCTGCAGATCCACGAGGGCGAGTTCGTCGCCCTCGTGGGCCCCAGCGGCTGCGGCAAGTCCACGCTGATGCGCGCCATCGCCGGGCTGCGCCCGGTCACCAGCGGCCGCATCGTGGTGGACGGCGTGCCCGTGGACAAACCCATCCCGAAAGTGGGCATGGTGTTCCAGGCCGCGCTGCTGCTGAAGTGGCGCACCGTGCTGGACAACGTGCTGCTGCCGGTGGAGCTGTCCGGGGGCCACCCCGCGCAGTACCGCGAGCGCGCGCTCGCGCTGCTGAAGATGGTGGGCCTGGGCGACTTCGCCGACAAGCGCCCCGGCGAACTCTCGGGCGGCATGCAGCAGCGCGCCTCGCTGTGCCGCGCCCTCATCATGGACCCGCCCATCCTGCTGATGGACGAGCCCTTCGGCGCGCTCGACGCCATGACGCGCGACGAGATGAACATCGAGCTGCTGCGCATCTGGGGCGAAAGCGCCGGTGGCGGCCAGCGCAAGACCATCGTCTTCGTCACGCACTCCATTCCCGAGGCGGTGTTCCTCGCCGACCGCGTGGTCGTCATGTCGCCGCGCCCCGGCCGCGTGGCCAACATCCGCGCGGTGGACATCGCCCGCCCGCGCACCGCCGAGACGCGGGCCGACCCGGCGCTGGGCCGCATGGCGTTCGAGCTGTACACCGAACTCTCCGGTGCCACCGGGCGGGCCGAGACCCGCACCGGCCCGCACTGGTGAGCCCGCGCGCGCCGTCGAAGAGGCCCTGGGCCGAATGAACCACACGCCCCACGCCCCCCGCCTGAAGGTCCTGTCCGTCGATGCCTTCGAGTCGCCGTACCGGCTGCGCCTGCCCTTTCGCTTCGGCGTCATCACCGTCACCGAGGGCCGCCAGGCCATCGTGCGCGTGCGCGTGCGCCACGAGAACGGGCGCGAGGGCACCGGCTACGCCGCCGAGGCACTCGGCGCCAAGTGGTTCGACAAGGACCCCGCGCTGTCGGACGCACAGAACCTGGACCAACTGCGCAAGGCGCTGGAGCTGAGCACCGAGGCCTATGGCGCGGCACCCGCCCTCAGCGCCTTCGACCTGTACGCCCAGCACCACCGCGCGCTGCTGGACGCGGGCGCCGCTGGCGGCCTGAACCCGTTGGTCACCAGCTACGGCCCCGCCCTGCTGGACCGCGCCGTGCTCGACGCGCTCTGCCGCATCGAAGGCCTGAGCTTCTGGCAGGCCCTGCGGCACAACCGGCCCGGCATGCGCGCGCACGCCATCGCGCCCGATCTGAACGGCTTCGAACTGGCGCCCTTCCTGCGCGGGCTCGAACCCCTCACCAGCGTGGCGGTGCGCCACACCGTGGGCCTGCTCGACCCCATCGTCGCGGCCGACCAGCCGGCCGGCACGCGCGTCAACGACGGCCTGCCCGAGACGCTGGAAGAGGTGGTGGCCGCCTACGGCAACCGCTACTTCAAGCTCAAGGTGAGCGGCCAGGCCGACGCGGACCTGGAGCGCCTGCGCCGCATCGCCGCGGTGCTGGACCGCCTCGACGAGCCCTACGCCGCCACGCTCGACGGCAACGAGCAGTACGAGGACGCCGAGGCCATCGCCGCGCTGTGGCAGCGCATGCAGGCCGAGCCCGCGCTGCGGCGCCTGTGCGAGTCCACGCTGCTCATCGAGCAACCCATCAAACGGCAGGTGGCGCTGGCCCGGCCGGTGACGGTGCTGGCGCGCCACAAGCCGGTGATCATCGACGAGTCCGACGGCGACCTCGAGGCCTTTCCGCGCGCGCGGGCGCTGGGCTACACCGGCGTGTCGTCCAAGGCCTGCAAGGGCTTCTACAAGTCCCTCCTCAACCTCGCGCGCTGCCGCGTGTGGAACGAGGCCGTTGGCCACCCGACCTACTTCATGTCGGCCGAGGACCTGACCACCCAGCCGGGCCTCTCGGTGCAGCAGGACCTCGCGCTCGTGGCCCTGCTCGGCATCCCGCACGTGGAGCGCAACGCCCACCACTTCATCGACGGCTTCAACGGCCGCCCGCCGGCCGAGGCGCAGGCCTACCTCACCGCCCACACAGACCTGTACCACGAGCAGAACGGCCGCGTGCGCCTGCGCATCGAACGCGGGCAACTGGCGCTGGGCTCGCTGGGTGGCGCGGGCTTCGGCTCCGCCGTGGACCCCGTGCTCGACGGCACCGCGCCCATGGCGCGCGCCGACTGGCCGCCCACCACCCCATCGACGCCATGAACGACTACGAACAGCACGACGGCCTGGCGCTGGCCGGCCTGGTGCGACAAGGCGAGGTGACGCCGAGCGAGCTGCTGGACGCCGCGCTCGCGCGCATCGAGCGCCACAACCCCACGCTCAACGCCGTCGTCACGCCGCTCTGCGACGCGGCGCGCGCCGAGATCGCGCGCGGCCTGCCGCCCGGCCCGTTTCAGGGCGTGCCCTTCCTGGTGAAGGAGTTGGTGGCCTCGGTGGCCGGCGCCGCCACCACCGCGTCCTCGCGGCTGTACGCCCATCAGATGCCGGCGGCCGACAGCGAGATCGTGGCGCGCATGCGCCGCGCCGGGCTGGTCATCGTGGGCAAGACCAACTCGCCCGAGTTCGGCCTCTCGCCCGCCACCGAATCGCTGCTGTACGGCCTCACCCGCAACCCCTGGGACTTCTCGCTCACGCCCGGTGGCTCCAGCGGCGGCGCGGCGGCGGCCGTGGCCTCGGGCATGGTGCCCGCGGCCCACGCCACGGATGGCGGCGGCTCCATCCGCATCCCCGCCTCCTGCTGCGGCCTGTTCGGCCTGAAGCCCACGCGCGCGCGGATCACCGCCGGCCCCGACGGTGGCGAGGGCCTGAGCGGCCTGGCCCACCAGCACGTGGTGAGCCGCAGCGTGCGCGACAGCGCGGCCCTGCTCGACGCACTGGCCGGGCCGATGCCGGGCGACCCCTACAGCGCCGCGCCGCCCGAGCGGCCTTACCTCGACGAAGTGGGCCGCGCGCCCGGCCGCCTGCGCATCGCCTTCGCGACGACCGCACCCACCGGCGTGCCCGTGGATCCGGCCTGCGTGGCGGCCGTGGAAGACGCCGCGCGCCTGTGCGAACAGCTGGGCCACCACGTGGAAGCGGCTTCGCCCGGGTTCGACGCGCCCGCGCTGGAGCGCGGTTTTGAAATGGTGTTCGCGGCCAACACCCTGGCCAACATCGCGCGCGCCACCGGCGGCGCCATGCCGGAGCGTGAGCTGGTGGAGCCGCTGACCTATGCGCTGGCCGAATCCGCGCGCGGGATCGGCGCGGCCGAGTACATCCTCAACCTGCAGGCGCTGCACCGCCAGGCGCGGCGCATCGCGGGCTTCTTCGAGCGGTACGACGTCTGGCTCACGCCCACGCTGGCGCAGACGCCGCGCCCACTGGGCTGGTTCGACATCCGCTCCAGCGACGCGCGGGCCTGGCTCGCCAAGGTGACGGCCTACCTGCCCTTCACCTACCCCTTCAACGTCACGGGCCAGCCCGCGGCCTCGGTGCCGCTGCACTGGACGGATGGCGGTGTGCCGATCGGCTGCCAGTTCGCGGCGCGTTATGGCGAAGAGGGCCTGCTGCTGCGCCTGTGCGCGCAACTGGAGGCGGCGCGGCCGTGGTTCGATCGCCGCCTCCAGT
>NZ_DATIGV010000112.1:0-9128 GCF_035481345.1 Hydrogenophaga sp.
CCCCTGCCGCGCGCCCACTACGAGCGCGGCCTGGAACTCGTGGCCCAGGCCCAGGTCGAGATCGACCCGCCGCCCAGCCTGCACCGGCGCAGCCAGGTGCTGCGCCTGGCCGAGGCCCACCAGATCAGCTACCTCGACGCCGCCTACCTCGAACTGGTGGTGCGCCTCAACGGCACCCTGCTCTCGCGCGAAACCGCGCTGCTGCAGGCCGCGCGCGCCTGCGGCATCGCCGTCGAACCGTTTTAGTTCTACCGAAAGCCCCCCCATGCAACACGACAAGATCCTCATCCTCGATTTCGGCTCCCAGGTCACCCAGCTCATCGCGCGCCGCATCCGCGAGGCCCACGTCTACTGCGAAGTCCACCCGTGTGATGTCAGCAGCGAGTGGGTGCGCGAGTTCGCCGCCGACGGCCGCCTCAAGGGCATCGTGCTCTCGGGCAGCCACGCCAGCGTGTACGAGGTGGACGACAAGGCGCCCGAGGCGGTCTATGAACTGGGCATCCCGGTGCTGGGCATCTGCTACGGCATGCAGACCATGGCGCAGCAACTGGGCGGCAAGGTGGAGGGTTCGCACACCCGCGAATTCGGCTACGCCGAGGTGCGCGCGCGCGGCCACACCGCGCTGCTCAAGGACATCGCCGACTTCACCACCCCCGAAGGCCACGGCATGCTCAAGGTGTGGATGAGCCACGGCGACAAGGTGACCGAGCTGCCGCCGGGCTTCAAGCTCATGGCCAGCACGCCCAGTTGCCCCATCGCCGGCATGGCCGACGAGGCTCGCCGCTTCTACGCCGTGCAGTTCCACCCCGAGGTCACGCACACCGTGCAGGGCCGGGCCCTGCTCGATCGCTTCGTGCTCGAGATCTGCGGCACCAGCCCCGACTGGGTCATGCGCGACCACATCGCCGAGGCGGTCGAGAAGATCCGCGAGCAGGTGGGCGACGAGGAAGTCATCCTGGGCCTGTCGGGCGGGGTTGATTCCTCGGTCGCCGCCGCGCTCATCCACCGCGCCATCGGCGATCAGCTCACCTGCGTCTTCGTCGACCACGGCCTGCTGCGCCTGAACGAGGGCGACATGGTGATGGAGATGTTCGCGGGCAAGCTGCACGCGAAAGTGGTCCGTGTGGACGCCAGCGAACTCTTCCTGGGCGAGCTGGCCGGCGTGAGCGAGCCCGAGCAGAAACGCAAGATCATCGGCCGCCTGTTCGTGGATGTCTTCAAGGCCGAGGCCGCCAAGCTCACTTCAAGTGGTGCATCAACAAAAGGCGCCAAGTGGTTGGCGCAAGGGACAATTTATCCGGACGTCATCGAATCCGGCGGCGCCAAGAGCAAGAAGGCCGTCACCATCAAGAGCCACCACAACGTGGGCGGCCTGCCCGAGCAGTTGGGCCTGAAACTGCTGGAGCCGCTGCGCGACCTCTTCAAGGACGAGGTGCGCGAACTCGGCGTCGCCCTGGGCCTGCCGCACGACATGGTCTACCGCCACCCCTTCCCGGGCCCGGGCCTGGGCGTGCGCATCCTGGGTGAGGTGAAGAAGGACTACGCCGACCTGCTGCGCCGCGCCGACGCCATCTTCATTGAGGAGCTGCGCTCCACCATCGAGCCCCACAGCGGCAAGAGCTGGTACGACCTGACCAGCCAGGCCTTCACCGTCTTCCTGCCCGTGAAAAGCGTGGGCGTGATGGGCGACGGCCGCACCTACGACTACGTGGTGGCCCTGCGCGCCGTGCAGACCAGCGACTTCATGACCGCCGACTGGGCGGAGCTGCCGTACAGCCTGCTCAAGCGGGTGTCCAGCCGCATCATCAACGAGGTGCGGGGGATCAACCGGGTGACGTACGACGTGAGCAGCAAGCCGCCGGCGACGATCGAATGGGAGTGAGTGAGCGAAATGCGAGCATGGACTTGAAAAATGCCTAATATAGAGGGCGTTTAATCAAAATACGCCTGATTTGATGAGCAATTTTGCAATGCCCCTGCAAGCCGCCGAGCGGGTTGTCCAGCTGGGTCAGCGCATCCGCGTGGCAAGGATTCGGCGGGGCTGGTCGGTCGCCGATCTCGCCAGCAAGGCGGGCATCAACCGAAACACCCTCACGGCGCTTGAACTCGGCAAGCCCGGCACGGCGGTGGGCGTGTGCGTCACGGTGCTGTGGGCGCTTGGCCTGGACCAGTCGCTGGATGCGGTGGCGGACCCCGACGGTGATCTCCACGGCAAGGCGCTCGAAGCGTCGCGCCGCCCGACGCGGGCTGGCAAGGCCCGCAAGGCGAGCGACGACTATGACTTCTGAGCGCGAGGCCTACGTCTACATTCAGCTGCCCGGCACCTTGGAAACGGTGCCGGCAGCGCTGCTCAGGGTGCAGACGCTGCCCGACGGCACGCAGATCGGGCGGTTTCGGTACGGCGATCGTTACCTCCAGCGCCGGGAGGCGGTTGCACTCGATCCCTTCCAATTGCCTCTTGCCAAGAAAATTTTCGAGTTCACCCAACTCAAGGGGATTCCAGGTGCGGTTCGAGACGCCGGTCCCGACGCCTGGGGACGGCGCGTGATTGAGCACAAGCTCGAGCGCAGCGCGGCCGACCTTCAGGAAATCGACTATCTGCTGCACGGGCCGCAAGACGGAGCGGGCTACCTGAGCTTCGGGCTGACGTCAGAACCTCCCGCGCCCAAGCGCCAATACAACCGCACGCACCAATTGGCCGAGTTGATCGCGGCCACACAGGCGATCGAAGAGGGGCGCCCGGTCGCCGCTCACCTGCTCGAACAACTTGATCCTGGCACCAGCATGGGTGGGGCAAGGCCCAAGGCCACGATCGAGGACGCGCAAAGTCTCTGGCTTGGCAAGTTTCCAGCCCGAGACGACCGCTTCAATCTGCAGCGCGTCGAGTTCGCGACGCTCGACCTGGCTCGCAGGTGTGGCCTGAACGTCGCACAGGCGCGACTCCAGTCCGTCGGCGAGAGCGATGTGCTGTTGCTGCAACGGTTCGATCGCGACCACACGGACAAGGGCTACCTGCGCTTCGGCCTCGTCAGTGGCCTGACCGTGCTCGACTGCGGCGACAGCCACCTGGACAGGGAGCGTTGGTCCTATCCCTTGATGGCCGACAACCTGCGCCGCTGGTCCGACAAGCCGCAAGCCGACTGTGCCGAACTGTTCAGGCGGATGGTGTTCAACGCCGCCGTGACGAACAACGATGATCATCCGCGCAACCATGCCCTGCTGCGCAGGCAGAAGGGATGGCGGCTGTCGCCGGCCTACGACCTCGTGCCCGCGCCCGTGGTCAGCCTGGAGAGGCGCGACCTGGCCTTGACGGTCGGCGACCACGGTCGCACAGCCAGCATCTACAACCTCTTGTCGCAGGCAGGGCGTTTCGGTTTGTCGGCGCAGGCGGCGCGCGAGGAGATCGATCGACTCGTCGATGTTGTCCGGCATTGGCGCGACAGCTTCTTCGCCTGCGGCGTGTCGGCCAAGGACATCGACCACATCGCCCCGGCCATCCTGCCTGACTGCTTCTTTTTCGAAAGAAGTCCCGGCGCGTAGACGCAAGAGGCGCTCGACACCAGAACCGCGCGACAAGTGGAAGCGCCGGCGCGCCGTGCCCATCTCATCGCTACGGGCACTCCCGCTGCCCCGACACCCCATCCCCTTCCGCCGCCGGCGGCCCGCTCACGGCCCCGCCGATCTGGGCGCCGATCGCGGTACCGATACCCGGCAACAGCACCGTGCCGATGGCGGCGCCCGCGATGCTGCCTTTGGCGATGCGGAACGTGGGTTTGCGGGTGGGACCGTGCGCGGCGAACGGCACGTCCACCAGGCCGCCGGCGATGTCCAGCTCGCCCTGCGCCGCCAGCTGCTTGCGGTACAGCGTGGCGCAGCCGGTGGCGCTGTAGTCGCCCGCCACGGCCTTGACGTGGGTGAAGGTGGTCTTCATCCCGTCCTCGGTGTTCTGCGTCTCCACCACGCCGGAGAGGCTGTCCAGCGGCGTCTGGCCGGCGCGGTCTTCGCCGAGCGACTTCACCGCCTTGGCCACGTCGATGCGCAGGATCTTTCCGCCGTCCACCGTGAGTTCGCTGCGCGTGCGCAATGAACGGAACAGCGCCCCCAGCGTTTCGCCTTCGGCGCGCAGCGTCGTTTCTCCAGACGCCCGTCCGCTGATGAACGAGCGGCGGTGGAAGGCGTCGAGCAGGGCCTGCACTTCCACCCCGCGAGGGGCCAGTTCGCCTGCCAGCAGCAGATGGCCGTCGTCCCGCGTGGTCAGCCGCGCCTGGCCATGCAGCGTGCCGCCGGCGGCCTGCACGCGAAGGCGGTAGATGTCCGCGCCGCGTTCGGTCCGGCCCTCGCGCGTGGCGTCCAGCGTGGCGGGCGGCGACACCCCCGGGCGTCGGATCTGCACGCGGCGCGGCAGGCGGTCCTCATCGAAGCTGACCTCCCCGTCATAGGCGACCGCGATGCCCGAGTAGGAGGTGTAGCGCAGGTTCGTGAACACCAGGCGGCGCAGTTCGACCCGGTCATTCGCGTCTGCCGTGCGGTCCTGCAGGGCGTTCAGAGAATCGCGCGGCACCTCGGCGCCGTCCACTTCCAGGCGGTCGATGACGAGGCGCTGGCGCAAGAGGGGCAGCAACTGCGGGTGCAGCGCCACGCGGCGCACGCGGATCGCGTCCTTTTGCTGGGTGTGCGCGTGCAGCACCTCCACCACCGGCAGCCCCAGCAAGCGCCAGCGCAGTTCGCCCACGACCAGCCCATGACCCGTGCGCGCTTCGAACGCCGCCTCCAGACGCCGCGCGAGCTCCTCATCGCTGGGCAGGAAGGCGCGCAGACCCGCCCATGCGGCGACACCCAGCGCCATCAGGGCGACGGAGACCATGGCCCAGCGGCGGGTATGTGTGATCGGCGCGGTCGGCATCCTGACCCATGCTGGCGCACACCGCCGACGCCGTCTGTAGGCGCTTGCCGCACCCGCGTGTGAGCGCCGTTCCTGTGGCCCTTCCCGGCCGAGTGCGTGATCGCCGAGCTGTCGGCCGACGGGCAGCGAACCATCATCGCGCGCTCCGACCGCCATTACGCCTGGCGCCGCAGCGCTGGCCGGAATAGGGCGGGCGGGCGAGCGGCGCCGCGCCGGGCAGGGCGCAAGGCCCGTGACGGCCCGGCCGCCGTGTCGGGCTACTCGCCTTGACCGCCGATGCCTGCCCAGGCGCGCCGGTGGCCTGGGCCAAGGCCATCGAAACGCCGTGCACACAGGCACAGCGCGGGCAGCACGATGGCCCACTGCAGTGAGAGCCAGGCCAAGGCAGGCTCCGGGTCCAGCAAGGTGGCCGCGCCCAGCCGCGCACCCGAGACAAAGGCCAGCGGGCCAGCCACCGCACCGATGAGGGCCGCCAGCCACCATCGGGCGTGCAGCCAGCGCAGGCTCAGGTTGAGAGAAGTGGCGAAGACCGCCCAGAGGGCGCTCATCCACAGGGGTGGTGCGGCGTTGGCCCATTGCCCGCTGGTGTAGGCCAGCACGCCTTGCGCCAATACCAGCGCGTCGGCGGCCGTGCCCAGGGCCACGGCGCCAGCGATCAACGCCGCCTCCGACCACGGACGCGGCGCCAGGTGCAGGTGCCACAGCACCACCACAAGCGCGGGCACAGCCCCCCAGCCGGGCAAGCCATGGGCCGCGCCCAGCACCGCCGCAAACCACGCGACCTGCGAGAAGAGGAAGTTGCTCCAGATCCAGCGGCGGCTGGGCGTCGGGTGGTCGGTGTGCATCGCGCTTGTACGGCGCAGGCGGTGGCTTGGATGAGATGCGCGGCCGCCACTGCTTCATCGAAGGCCATGCCCCCGACCAAAGCGGTGGGCGAGGAGCCCTTCAATCCAACGTCTGCCGGTACCGTCCCAGCGCTACCAGCCCCGCCGCCACCAGGAAACCCAGCAGCGGCCACAGCTCGGGCAAGAGATCCGCCGCGCCGCTGCCCTTGAGCATGATCCCGCGCACGATGCGCAGGAAGTGCGTCAGCGGCAGCGCCTCGCCCAGCCACTGCGCCCATTCGGGCATGCCGCGAAACGGGAACATGAAGCCCGACAGCAGCATGGACGGCAGAAAGAAAAAGAACGTCAGTTGCAGCGCCTGCAACTGGTTGCGCGCCAGCGTGGAGAAGGTGAAGCCCACGGCCAGGTTGGCCAGCATGAAGACGCCGATCATGGCCAGCAGCAGCGGCAGGCTGCCTTGCATGGGCACGTCGAACAGGGCCCAGGCGGCGACCATGATCACGCCCAGTTGCACGTAGCCGATCAGCACGTAGGGCAGGATCTTGCCCAGCATCACTTCCAGCGGGCGCACCGGCGTGGCCAGCAGGTTTTCCATGGTGCCGCGTTCGCGCTCGCGCGTCATGGCCAGCGCGGTGAGCATCACCATGGTCATGGTGAGGATGGTGCCGATCAGGCCGGGCACGATGTTGTAGCGCGACAGGCCTTCGGGGTTGTAGCGCCGCTGCAGGCGCAGCTCGAAGGGCGCGGCGCCTGGCTGCAGGGCCGCCAGCGGGCCGACCAGCTCGCGCTGCAGGCCCTGTTGGCCCAGTTGCTGCAGGGCGGCGATGGCGTTGCCGGCGGCGGCCGGGTCGGTGGCGTCGGCGGCCACCATCAGGGCCGGGCGCTCACCGCGCACCAGGCGGCGCGTGAAGTCGCCCGGGATCACGACGATGAACTGCAGGTCGCCACGGGCCATGAGTTCGTCGGCCTCGCCTTCGCCAATGCCGCTGCGCACCAGCTTGAAGTAGCCGCTGTTCTGCATGGCCGCCACCAGGCTGCGGCCCATCTCGCCGCTGTCCTGCATCACCACCGCCGTCGGCAGGCCCTTGGGATCGGTGTTGATGGCGTAGCCGAACAGCACCAGTTGCAGGATGGGCACGCCGACCGCCATGGCGAAGGTCAGGCGGTCGCGCAGCATCTGCTGGAATTCCTTGATGAAGATGGCCGCCGTGCGGCCCCAGGAGAAGCTCATCGGGAAACCTCCGCGCGGCGCGCTGCGGTGCGGGTTCCTTCGGGCGGCCGGGCGTCACTCATGCAGCGGCCTGGTAGTTGTCCGCCGCGCGGGCGATCAGGCTGATGAAGACGTCCTCCAGGTTGGGCTCGCCGCGGCTGAGCGTGATTCCGGGCTGCTTGTGCAGCGGCGCCAATGCGCGGCGCAGCAGGGCCGGGTCCTGCCCGGCCACGTGCACGGCGCTGCCGAAGGCGGCCACGCTGAGCACGCCCTCGGCCCGCTTCAGCGGCTCCAGCCAGCGCGACAGGTCCGGCCCCTGCAGCGACCAGACCTCCAGCTTCGCGTCCTCGATGATCCGCGCCTCCGTGCCGCGCGCCAGGATCTTGCCGTAGGCGATGTAGACCAGCTCGTGGCAGCGCTCGGCCTCGTCCATGTAGTGCGTGGAGACCAGCACCGTGATGCCCTCGGCGGCCAGGCGGTGGATTTCGTCCCAGAAGTCGCGCCGGGCCTTGGGGTCCACACCGGCCGTGGGTTCGTCCAGCAGCAGCAGGCGCGGCTCGTGCAGCAGGCAGGCCGCCAGCGCCAGGCGCTGCTTCCAGCCGCCCGACAGCGAGCCCGCCAGTTGCTGCGCGCGCGAGGCCAGTCCCAGCCGCTGCAGCGCCTGGTCCACCGCCGCACGGCGCCCGGGCATGGAGAACAGCCGCGCGATGAAGTCCAGGTTCTCGCGGATCGACAGGTCCTCGTAAAGCCCGAACCTCTGCGTCATGTAGCCCACCTGGCGCTTGATTTCGCGGGCCTGGCGGCGAAAGTCCAGCCCCAGGCAGCGCCCCTCGCCGGCGTCGGGCGTGAGCAGGCCGCAGAGCATGCGCATGGTGGTGGTCTTGCCACTGCCGTTGGGCCCCAGGAAGCCGACGATGCGGCCCCGGCCGACCTGCAGATCGATGCGGTCGACGACCACGTGCGAGCCGAACGACTTGCTCAGGCCACGCACGTCGATGGCCAGCTCGCTCACTGGACGACCCGCTGTGCGGCGCGCTCGGGGCGCACGTCCAAGGGCTGGCCAGGGTGCAGGCGCTCGGCATCGGCGGGGTCCTGCGGCAGGGCCTCGACCATGAAGACCAGCTTGGCGCGCTGCTCGTTGGAGTAGATGACGGGCGGTGTGTACTCGGCCTGCGGGGCGACGTAGCTGATGCGCGCGGCGATCGGCTCGCCGCAGCCGTCGCAGCTCAGCCGCACCGGCTGCTGCAGGGCCAGGCCACCCACCGCCGCCTGCGGCACGAAGAAGCGCGCCTTGCGGTTGGCCGGCGGCAGCAGGGCCAGCACCGGTTGGCCGGCCGCCACCCATTCGCCGGGCCGGAAGAACACGTCGACGACGCGGCCGGCGGCCGGCGCTTGCTGCGTGGTCTCGCGCAGGCGCCAGTCGGCCTGCGCGCGTTCGCTTTGCGCGGCATCGGCCAGCGCGCGCGCGGACTCGCGCGTGTCCTCGCGGGCGGGCAGGCGGGCGGTCTGCAGGGCGGCCAGCAGTTCGTTGACGCGCGCGTCGGCCTGGCGGGCGAGCAGGGCGGCGTCGTCCACCTGCGCGCGCGCGACGAAGCCCTGGCGCACCAGTTGCTCGCGGCGGGCCAGTTCGGCGTGGGCCAGCGCGGCGGCGCTGCGGGCCTGGCGCAACTGGGCTTCGTTCACGGCGATTTCCTCGCGCCGGCGGCCTTTGTCGGTGTCGGCGGCCTGGGCTTCGGCGCTGCGCAAGCGGGCACTGGCCTGGGCCTCGGCGGCGCGTTCCAGGCTGCCCTCCAGGGCGAACAGGGTCTGTTGCGCCTGCACCGCGTCACCGGCCCGAACGGCCAGGGCGGCGATGCGGCCGGCCACCGGCGCGGCCAGGTAGATCTGTTCGCCTTCGGCGTAGCCGGACCAGGCGGGCTCGGCGGCGCGCTGGCAGGCGGTCAGGCCCGCCAGCAGCGGCACGAGGAGCAGTCGGCATGCGGCAGTGATGGGGCGTTGGCGCATCGCAGCATCCAGGGTCCGTGTCCGCATGGTCCCGGGCGGCCGATCGTGTGATGCGGCCATGTCCAGCAGCCCTGCGCCGGCCGCCAGGTGATGCCCTGGCGGCCGTGAGGCATTCTGTCACGGCCCATCGGACCGAGCGGCCGACGAAGCGTGAAGCGGCAGGTAC
>NZ_DATIGV010000113.1:0-16896 GCF_035481345.1 Hydrogenophaga sp.
CGCTGAACCTGCTCGAGCAGGCCCGCGGCGGTTACGTCGAGGTGGACCGCTCGTCCACGCTGGACTGGGACGGCCTGCGCGCCAAGATCAAGCAGGACGGCATGCGCAACTCCAACTGCGTGGCCATCGCGCCGACCGCGACCATCTCCAACATCATTGGCGTGTCGGCCTGCATCGAACCGACCTTCCAGAACCTGTACGTGAAGTCCAACCTGTCGGGCGAGTTCACCGTCATCAACCACTACCTGGTGCGTGACCTCAAGCGCCTGGGCCTGTGGGACGACGTGATGGTCATGGACCTCAAGCACTTCGACGGTTCGCTCGAGCCCATCGACCGCGTGCCGCAGGACATCAAGGCCCTGTACGCCACGGCCTTCGAGGTCGCGCCGCAGTGGCTGGTCGAGGCCGCGGCACGCCGCCAGAAGTGGATCGACCAGGCCCAGTCGCTGAACATCTACATGGCCGGTGCCTCGGGCAAGAAGCTGGACGACACCTACAAGCTGGCCTGGACGCGCGGCCTCAAGACCACCTACTACCTGCGCACGCGCAGCGCCACGCACGCCGAGAAATCGACCGTGGCACCGGGCCGTCTGAATGCGGTGTCGTCGGGTGCGAATGCCGCGCCAAGCATGAGCGCGCTCGATGCCGCAGCAGCCAAGGCACGTGCCCAGATGGAAGCGCAGATGAACGCGCCGCTGGCCGCATCGGCCGCGACCGATGTGAAGTTCTGCGGTGTGGACGACCCCACCTGCGAAGCCTGCCAATGAGCCTGCAGACACGGCCGCGATGAAGCGCTGAAGCGCAGTCCCGTCGCATCGCATGCGCAGCGCGGTTTTTGCGATGCACGGGAGCAACAAACATGCGCGGTGCCTGGGTGAAGCCTTTGCTTTTCAGGGCACCGCTTTCATAATCTCGGCACTGGAAAATCTATGCTTACCTGGGACGACGAAGTCAAGCCCTCCTCGCCATCGACGCAACACAGCGGGTCCACGGGACACCGCGAGGCAGCGGTCTCTCCCAATTCCGTGAATCCTGTTCCCACCGCATCGCGCCTGCCCGATGTGGCACTGCCGCCGGTGGCTGCACCGCGGGCTGCCGAAGGTGCGAGCGCACGCCGCGTGAACGCGGCCGACAAGCGCATCATCAACGGCCAGACCGACGTCAACCAGCTCGTTCCGTTCAAGTACAAGTGGGCCTGGGAAAAGTACCTCGCCACCTGCGCCAACCACTGGATGCCGCAGGAAGTGAACATGAGCCGCGACATCGCGCTCTGGAAAGACCCGAACGGCCTGAGCGAGGATGAGCGCCGCATCGTCAAGCGCAACCTCGGCTTCTTCGTCACCGCCGATTCGCTGGCCGCCAACAACATCGTGCTGGGCACCTACCGCCACATCACGGCGCCCGAATGCCGCCAGTTCCTGCTGCGCCAGGCCTTCGAGGAAGCGATCCACACGCACGCCTACCAGTACATCGTGGAGTCGCTGGGTCTGGACGAGAGCGAGATCTTCAACGCCTACCACGAGGTGGCGTCGATCCGCGACAAGGACGAGTTCCTGATCCCCTTCATCGAGGCGATCATGGACCCGAACTTCCACACCGGCACACCCGAGAACGACCAGACCCTGCTCAAGAGCCTGATCGTCTTCGCCTGCCTGATGGAGGGCATGTTCTTCTACGTCGGCTTCACCCAGATCCTGGCGCTGGGCCGCCAGAACAAGATGACCGGTGCCGCCGAGCAGTACCAGTACATCCTTCGCGACGAGTCGATGCACTGCAATTTCGGCATCGACCTGATCAATGCGATCAAGATGGAGAACCCGCTGCTGTGGACGGCGGAGTTCAAGGCCGAGATCAAGGAACTGTTCCTCAAGGCCGTCGAGCTCGAATACCGCTATGCCGAGGACACCATGCCGCGTGGCGTGCTGGGCCTCAATGCCTCCATGTTCAAGGGCTACCTGCGCTACATCGCCAACCGGCGCGCCACGCAGATCGGCCTGGAACCCCTGTTCCCGAACGAAGAGAACCCGTTCCCCTGGATGAGCGAGATGATCGACCTCAAGAAGGAACGCAACTTCTTCGAAACACGGGTGATCGAGTACCAATCGGGCGGAGCGCTGTCCTGGGACTGATGTCCCGGCCGGGTCTCCGCATTGCCAGCGAACAAGAAGACGAATCGAATCATCAGGACAGCCGCAGGGCGCGCAGACGCCCGCACTGGCCTGACCCCGGATTCAGGGCCCTGGGGTCTGTTGTGGATGCATCCACCTGACCGCAGAACCTTGAATCGCTTCACCGGCCATCCGACCGGCTGAAGTGCTCTTTGCAACTTGATCAAGGAGAAAGCAATGGCAACTGCGAAGAAAGCCCCGGCCAAGAAGGCTGCGGCGAAAAAGGCGCCGGCGAAGAAGAAAGTCGCCGCCAAGAAAGCCCCGGCGAAGAAAGTCGTGGCGAAGAAGGCCCCGGCGAAGAAAGTCGCCGCCAAGAAGGCACCGGCGAAGAAGAAAGTCGCCGCCAAGAAAGCCCCGGCGAAGAAAGTCGCGGCCAAGAAAGCCCCGGCGAAGAAGAAAGTCGCGGCCAAGAAGGCTCCCGCCAAGAAAGCGGCAGCCAAGAAAGCCCCGGCGAAGAAGGCCGCGGCCAAGAAAGCGCCGGCGAAGAAAGCCGCTGCGAAGAAGGCGCCCGCGAAGAAAGCGGCAGCTAAGAAGGCCCCTGCGAAGAAGGCAGCCCCCGCAAAAAAAGCTGAGCCGGCCAAGAAGCCGGCTGCCCCTGCTCCTGCGGCCGCTCCCGCCGCTCAGACCAAGCTCAACCCTCAAGCCGCCTGGCCGTTCCCCACGTCCAGCAAGCCCTGAGTCAGCGTTGAGTTGATCTGAAAGCCCGGTGCGAAAGCATCGGGCTTTTTTGTGTCTGAAGGCCTGAAAAGCCCGGCGCTTTCGCACCGGGCTTTTTTTCATTGGGGCTGGCGCTCAGGCCTTCAACGCAGGGTCCACCGAGTAGTTCTGCGGGCCGCGCACCGCGATCTTGAGCGCGCCCAGGCGGTTGCCCAGTTCGGCGCAGTGCGCCAGCGGCCAGCCCTTGGAGAGGCCGTGCAGCAGGGCCGCGCGAAAGGCGTCGCCGCAGCCCGTGGGATCGACCACGGCCTCGGCCTTCACGCCCGGCACGCGCGTGGCCACGCCGTTTTCCCACACGTCGCAGCCCTGGTCGGCCAGCGTGACCACCAGGCCGCGCACGCGCATCGAGATGTCGGCCAGCGACAGGCCCGTGCGGTCGCAGAGCATGCGGCCTTCGTAGTCGTTCACAGCCACCCAGCTCGCCTGGTCGATGAAGCGCAGCAACTCCTCGCCGTTGAACATGGGCAGGCCCTGGCCAGGATCGAACACGAAAGGCACGCCCGCGGCCTTGAGCTGCGCGGCATGGGAGAGCATGCCCTCGCGGCCATCGGGCGCGATGATGCCCAGCGTGAGGTCCGTGCGCGCGGGCACGGGCGTGTCGTGCGCGAAGGACATCGCGCCCGGGTGGAAGGCCGTGATCTGGTTGTTGTCGCGGTCGGTCATGATCATGGCCTGCGCGGTGTAGGTCTCGGCCACGGTGCTCACGTGGGCCGTGTCCACGCCCAGTTCGCGCATGCGGGCCAGGTAGTCGGCGCCATCGCTGCCCAGTGCGGCCAGCGGTGCCACGTCGGCGCCGAGTTGCCGCAAGCCGTAGGCGATGTTGCCCGCGCAACCGCCGAAGTCGCGCCGCAGCCCGGGCACCAGGAAGGACACGTTCAGGATGTGCAACTGGTCCGGCAGGATCTGGTCGGCGAACCGGCCTTCGAAGGTCATGATGGTGTCGAAGGCCAGCGAGCCGCAAACGAGGATGGGCATGGTGTCGAAGGGTGGGTTTCAGGGATAGAAGACCAGGGCGCGGTAGCCCGCAGTGGGCACGCCCTCGCCGAGCGAGATCGAGAGGCGGAAACTGACCGACACGCGCTCATGGGGCGGCAGGGCCGTGACACCCGCGGGCCAGTCCTGCGGCAGGAACACGCGGCGTGCCACCACCACCTGGCTGGTGTCGGTCAGGGTCAGTTCGAGCGCCGGCAGGGCCACCTCCAGCGGCGACTGGTTGTGCAGCACGATGTCGAACGAATGGAAGTTGCCGAGCCGGCGCACCAGCTCGGCGCTGTCGATCACGATGGCGTCGATCTGGCGCACCGGCGCGAGGTCGCAACCCAGAGGGTCGCAGGCCCGCAGGATCCAGGGTTTGAGCGCCGGCTGCGCCGCCACCAGGCGGTGGCGCTCCTGGATGGCCCATTGCGCCGCGAGCAGCAGCGCGAGCACCAGCGCCAGCAGCACCAGCGCGACACGCATGCCGGGCGAGGTCCAGAACGCGCGGCGGCGCGCCTGTCGCACGAAGCCGGGCTCCACGTCGGGGACCTCGTCGTCGCGGTCGCGGCTGACCGGTGCAGACCGCGCCACATCAGCCGGCGCGGCGGCGCTCGCCGAGGCGGCATCGACAACAGGCTCCGTGGGCAAGGGGGCCCGCGTGGAATGCGCGAAGCGTTCCAGTTCGGCGTGGAAGTCCGATTCGGGTTCGTCGTGGGACGCCACGGCGAGCGTGTTCGACACGCTGGGCATCCACTCGTCTTCGGGCTCCGGCGCCTGTGGTGAATCAGGCGTCGGCTGTTGCTCCGGTTCCCGGTCGATCGTTGCCTCGGGTACGGGCACAGGCGGTGCAGGGTCTGGCTCTGGCTCGACCACCGCGGGGACTGACTCGGCACGAGGCTCGCTGACCGGCGCTGCATCGAGCGGACCGTCGCCAAACCAGGCCCGCAAGTCGTCGTCCTCGGGTGCGGCCACAGGCGTTGCGGGTGCGGGTGCGGATCCGGGTGCGGGCACGTCGGCCGCAGCCTGCCACGAGGAGGGTTCAGGGGCCGGTGGCGGTGGCACCTCGGCCGTTGCCGCGGGGGCGGGTGAGCGCTCTGGAACCGCCGGGGCCTCATCGACCGGAGCGGCCGCGGCCGACGGCACCCACGCCTCCAGATGGATGGTGGCGTCGAACACGTCGGAGCAGTGTCCGCAGCGCACCCAGCCATCCGAGATCTTGAGTTGATCGGCCACCACGCGGAACACGGTGCCGCAAGCCGGACAGCGGGTGGTGAAACTCATGGGGGCCGATTATCGCGGGCCGCGGCGCGCGGGGCTCAGCGCTTGCGCGCGGTCATGAGGATCCAGCCGTCCTCTTCGTCGCTGACCTCGAGCGCGAGCCAGGGCGCGTAGGCCTCGCGCAGCTCGTCGGCCTGGCGCGCCAGGATGCCCGCGAGCACCAGATGTCCACCCGGGCGCACGTGCGAACACAGCAGCGGCGCGAGCACCTTCAGCGGCGTGGCCAGGATGTTGGCGAGCACCAGATCGTGTTCGCCCTGCGCGGCGTCGGGCAGACCGGCCTGCAGCGCCACGGCGTTCGCCTCGGCGTTGAGGCGCGTGGACTCCACCGCCGCTGGGTCGATGTCGACGGCGAGGATCTCGCGCGCGCCGTGCTTGGCCGCGCCGATGGCCAGGATGCCCGAACCGCAACCGTAGTCGAGCACACGCGGCCCCACGGGGGCGTGCGCGGCCGTCCAGCGCAGGCACATGCGCGTGGTGGGGTGCGTGCCGGTGCCGAAGGCCAGGCCGGGGTCGAGGCGGATCACCTCGCGCGCCTGCGCAGGCGGCTCGTGCCACGACGGCACGATCCAGAACGTGGGCGTGATCTCGACGGGTTCAAACTGCGATTGCGTCAGGCGCACCCAGTCCTGTTCGGGCACGGCGCGCACGCCCTGCACGCGGCAGCCATCAAAGAAGTCCTGTGCCGACAGCAGCGTGGCGGCCTCGCGCGCGACGGCCTCGTCGGGAAACAGCGCGACCACGCGCGAACGCTGCCAGCCTTCCTTGGGCGGCGGCATGCCCGGCTCGCCGAACAGCGCCTGCTCGGCCTCGGTCATGGCGTCGGCGTCTTCCACCGACACGCTGAGCGCGTCCAGCGCGTCCAGCGCCTCGCCCACGGCCTCGATGGCCGCCTCGGGCACCACCAGCACCAGTTCGAAAGGGGCGGCGGCGCCCGCCGACTCAGCGCTCACGTTGCGACAGCCACTCTTCGAGGTAGTGGATGTTCGTTCCACCGGCCACGAAATTGGCATCGACCATCAGCTCGCGGTGCAGCGGGATGTTGGTCTTGATGCCCTCGACCACCGTCTCGGCCAGCGCGGTGCGCATGCGCGCCAGCGCCTGCTCGCGCGTATCGCCGTGCACGATGATCTTGCCGATCATGGAGTCGTAGTTGGGCGGCACGAAGTAGTTGTTGTAGACGTGCGAGTCGACGCGCACGCCCGGCCCGCCCGGCGGATGCCACAGGGTGATACGGCCCGGCGAAGGCGTGAACTTGTACGGGTCTTCGGCGTTCACGCGGCACTCGATGGCGTGGCCCTTGAGCTGGACCTGGCGCTGCGTGAACGGCAGCTTCTCGCCCGCGGCCACGGCGATCTGCGTGCGCACGATGTCGATGCCCGTGATCCATTCGGTCACCGGGTGCTCCACCTGCACGCGCGTGTTCATCTCGATGAAATAGAACTCGCCGTTCTCGAACAGGAACTCGAAGGTACCGGCGCCGCGGTAGCCGATCTTCTTGCAGGCGGCCGCGCAGCGCTCGCCGATCTTCTCGATCAGGCGGCGCGGGATGCCCGGCGCCGGCGCCTCTTCGATGACCTTCTGGTGGCGCCGCTGCATGGAGCAGTCGCGCTCGCCCAGGTAGACGGCATTGCGGTGCTGGTCGGCCAGCACCTGGATCTCGATGTGCCGCGGGTTCTGGAGAAACTTCTCCATGTAGACCTCGGCGTTGCCGAAGGCGGCACCGGCCTCCGCCTTGGTGGTCTGCACCGCGTGCAGGAGCGCCGCCTCGGTGTGCACCACGCGCATGCCACGGCCACCGCCGCCGCCCGCGGCCTTGATGATCACCGGGTAGCCCACGGCCTTGGCGGTGCGCTTGATCACCACCGGGTCATCGGGCAGCGCGCCGTCGGAGCCGGGCACGCAGGGCACGCCCGCGCGAATCATGGCCTGCTTGGCCGAAACCTTGTCGCCCATGAGGCGGATGCAGTCGGGCGTGGGGCCGATGAAGGTGAAGCCGCTGCGCTCCACGCGCTCGGCGAAGTCGGCGTTCTCGCTCAGAAAGCCATAGCCGGGGTGGATGGCCTCGGCGTCCGTCACCTCGGCGGCCGAGATGATGGCGGGCATGTTCAGGTAGCTCAGACCCGACTGCGCCGGGCCGATGCACACCGCCTCTTCGGCAAGCTTGACGTACTTGGCGTCGCGATCGGCCTCGGAATAGACCATCACCGCCTTGATGCCCAGCTCGCGGCAGGCGCGCTGGATGCGCAGGGCGATCTCGCCGCGGTTGGCGATCAGGATCTTCTTGAACATGGGTGCGCGGCCCTCACTCGATCGCGAACAGCGGCTGACCGTATTCCACCGCCTGGCCGTTCTGGACCAGGATCTGGGTCACGGTGCCGCTCTTGTCGGCCTCGATCTCGTTGAGGATCTTCATCGCCTCGACGATGCAGATGGTGTCACCCTCTTTCACCGTGTCGCCGACCTCGACGAATGGCTTGGCGCCCGGGGCCGAAGCGCGGTAGAACGTGCCGACCATGGGCGACTTGACCGTGTGGCCGGCCGGCTGCGCGGGCGCGGCGGCCGCGGGCGAGGCCACTTCCACCACCTGCGCGCTCGGTGCGGCCGGCGCCACCGGCGGCATGCTGTAGGTGATGGGGGCGGGCATCACGGCTGGCGTGGCCTTGACGATGCGGACCTTGCCTTCCGCTTCGGTGATCTCGAGCTCCGACACGTTCGATTCCGACACCAGATCGATCAGCGTCTTGAGTTTTCGCAAATCCATGATTTCTCCAACGAAGTTCGGCGAAGTTGGTACTAATTGCTCTCAATTTCGTCGAATGGAGATGCCCCAACCGCCAAAGGGTGGGGCAGTGTACACGAAGTCACACCTGATACCAGCCCGGTCGTCCAGCCCCGAAATCAATGCAGAAGAACGCGCTTGCCGTCTGTTCAATGCATCAGGCCAGTTCGGCCCATTGCGACAGGTCGGACTCATGCACCTGGCCGATCTTGCGGTGGAGCACACGGCCATCGGCACCGAACACCACGGTGAACGGCAGCGCGCCGGTGGCATTGCCCAGCGTTCGGCTGAGCTCGGTGCCGGCAAAGCCGGTCATGCCGACGGGAAAGGACAGCGGCAGGCGCTGCAGGAACTGGCGCACCGGCTCCACGCGATCGACCGCCAGGCCCAACAACTGCCAGCCCTTGGGCGAGTGCTGCTGGTGAAAGGCATTGAGCAGCGGCAACTCTTCCACGCAGGGCGGGCACCAGGTGGCCCAGAAATTCACGAGCAGCGGGCGGCCGCGCAGCGTGGCCATCGCCAGCGGTGCGCCGCCCTCGGGGGTGTCGAACGAGGTCTGCCAGAACGCCGCCTCGGCGCCGTCCATCAGCGGCGCCGGGCTCAGGCGCCGCTCGGCCCACCACACCCCGGCGCCCGCCGCGGCCAGCGCCACGCCACCCGCGAGCCAATGGCGACGTTGCAGCTTCATGGTGCGCCCTCCTCGCCGGCCTCGGCCGTGAGGCGCTCGCGCAGCGCGGCGGCGTCGCCACGCGGTTTGCGCCCCTGGCTGTCGGGCTTGAGCGCGCCGCGCAGGCCGTCCAGGTCGTGCACCAGCAGGTGCATCAGCACCCACTGGCCCAGCGCTTCGCTGCGCGTGCGCACCGTGAGCGCCTCGACCGGCTCACCGCGCCAGCCCGTACCGGTGCCGGGGTGGTAGTCCACGCGGTGGTCGATCAGGGCCCATTCGGCCTGCTTGGGGTCGTCGCAGAAGAGGTGCATGTGAAGGTCGCTGTGGCGCGTGGCCGTGCCGTGCCAGGCGGCACCGCCCAGGTGCGGGCGGAAGGCCTGGAGTCGATCCATCCAGACCAGCGCCAGTTCCCGCAGTGCGCGCAGCTCGGCGGGCTGGGTGTCGGCGCAGAACACGGCGATGTGTTCGCGCACGGCGGCCTCCAGCGTGTCGTTGTCGGGCAGCGGGGTGCGGGCGGGCAGGCCCAGCTGGCGGATGGCGGCGCGCTTGGCTGCGGCGTAGTCCTGGCCTTCGTCGACCACCAGGCGCGCGGCCACGGCGGCGATCTCGGCGGCGGTGTCGTCTCGCGAGAGCATCCGGGGATTGTGCCCCCGTGGGCGACGCGCACCCGGTGGGCACCGCCCACGTCCCTAGAATCCGCGCATGCATATTCACATCCTGGGCATCTGCGGCACCTTCATGGGCGGTGTCGCGGCCCTGGCCCGCGAGGCGGGCCACCGCGTGACCGGCTGCGACGCCGGCGTCTACCCGCCCATGAGCGACCAGCTCCGCGCCCTGGGCATCGAACTCATCGAAGGCTTCGGCGCCGATCAGATGGCGCTCAAGCCCGACGTATGGGTGATCGGCAACGTGGTCAGCCGCGCGCGCCTGCCCGATGGCACGCCGAAGTTTCCGCTGATGGAGGCCATCCTCGAAGCCGGCGCGCCCTACACCAGCGGGCCGCAATGGCTGGCCGAGCACGTGCTGCAGGGCCGCCACGTGCTGGCCGTGGCCGGCACGCATGGCAAGACGACCACCACCTCCATGCTGGCCTGGGTCCTGGAGGCCTGCGGTCAGCAGCCCGGCTTCCTGGTGGGCGGCGTGCCGATGAACTTCGGCGTGTCCGCGCGGCTGGGTGAAGTCAAGGCCGATTCCGCCGCCGGGCCGCCCCAAGGCGGGATCAGCCCCCCCGGGGGGCAGCGACCCGCGCAGCGGCGGAGCGTGGGGGCTCCGTTCGTCATCGAAGCGGACGAATACGACACCGCCTTCTTCGACAAGCGCAGCAAGTTCGTGCACTACCGCCCGCGCACGGCCGTCCTCAACAACCTCGAGTTCGACCACGCCGACATCTTCGACGACCTCAAGGCCATCGAGCGGCAGTTCCACCACCTGGTGCGAACCGTGCCCGGCAGTGGGCGCGTGGTGGTCAACGGGCTGGAGGACAGCCTGGAGCGGGTGCTGCACCAGGGCTGCTGGAGCGAGATCCGCAGCTTCGGCGCCGCCGTGAGCGACTTCACCGCCCAGGGCGAGCCGCACGATTTCGACGTGCTGCAGCGGGGCCAGGCCGTGGGCCATGTGCGCTGGGCGCTCAGCGGTGTGCACAACCAGCTCAACGCGCTGGCGGCCATCGCGGCGGCCGACCACCTGGGCGTGCCGCCCGCCGAGGCCGCGCAGGCCCTGGCGCGTTTCGAGAACGTGCGCCGCCGCATGGAGCTGCGCGGCGTCGTGCCGCGCGCGGGCGGCGACATCACCGTCTACGACGACTTCGCGCACCACCCCACGGCCATCCGCACCACGCTCGATGGCCTGGCGCGCCGGCTGGGGCAGCCACGCGGGCGCATCCTGGCGGTGTTTGAACCGCGTTCCAACACCATGAAGCTGGGCACGATGAAGGCGCAACTGCCCTGGAGCCTGGAGAACGCCGACCTGGCCTTCTGCCACTCGGGCGGGCTCGACTGGGACGCCGCGGAGGCGCTGGCGCCCATGGGCGCGCGCGCGGTGGTGGGCGCGAACATCGAGACCGTGGTGAACCAGGTGACGCAGGCCGCGCGGCCCGGCGACCACATCGTGTGCATGAGCAACGGCGGGTTCGGCGGCATCCACGAGCGCCTGCTCAAGGCGCTGGCCGGCTGATTCAGTGCTTCAATAACTCAGCGACTGGGCCGGCACGTCCACGGTGACGATGGGCTTGGCCAGCGCCGCGCTGGCCGCGCGCGCGAAGGCCAGGGCCCAGTCGCGGTGCGCCGCGTCCTGGAAGCGCGGCTGGCCCGCGGCCTGCGCGATGCACAGGATCTTGTCGGCCGTGAGCACCTTGCCCGTGAGCCGGATCGGCTCGCAGCCCATCTGCGTGAACTGCTCGTCGAGCCAATGCCTTGCCTGATCGTGCGGCATGGGCTGCACCTCTTCCAGGTCGATGCGGTAGGTGGCGGGCTCGCCCCAGGTGACGATGACTTGGCTGCGCATGGGTGTGTCTCCGCGAGGCGTGTTGTCGGGCCATTGTGCCGCGCCCACCGGGCGCGGCACCGCGGAAAACCCTCCTCGCTCAGCGGCGGCGCGCGGCCTCGACCGACTGCGACAGGATCTCCAGCGCCTGCACCGAATCGCTCCAGCCCAGACAGGCGTCGGTGATGCTCTGGCCGTACCGCAGCGCGGCGGGGTCGTCCTTGCCCGGGGTGAACTTCTGCGCGCCGGCCTCGATGTGGCTCTCGATCATCACGCCGAAGATCGACTTCGAGCCACCCGCGATCTGCGCGCCCACGTCACGCGCCACATCGATCTGCTTCTCGTGCTGCTTGCTGCTGTTGGCGTGGCTGAAGTCGATCATGAGGCGCGGCGTCTGCTTGGCCGCTTCCAGATCCTTCACGGCGGCCGCCACGCTGGCGGCGTCGTAGTTGGGCGCCTTGCCGCCACGCAGGATCACGTGGCAGTCCTTGTTGCCCTTGGTCTGCACGATGGCGACCTGACCGTTCTTGTGCACCGACAGGAAGTGGTGACCACGGCCCGCCGCCTGGATGGCGTCGGTGGCGATCTTGATGTTGCCGTCGGTGCCGTTCTTGAAGCCGATGGGCGCCGACAGGCCGGAGGCCAGTTCGCGGTGGACCTGGCTTTCGGTGGTGCGCGCACCGATGGCGCCCCAGCTGATGAGGTCACCGATGTACTGCGGGGAGATCACGTCGAGGAACTCGCTGCCGGCCGGCAGGCCCTGGCGGTTGATCTCGATGAGCAACTGGCGCGCGATGCGCAGGCCCTCATCGATGCGGTAGCTTTCGTCGAGGTAGGGGTCGTTGATGAGGCCCTTCCAGCCCACCGTGGTGCGCGGCTTCTCGAAGTACACGCGCATCACGATCTCCAGCGTGTCGGCGTACTGTTCGCGCAGCGGCTTCAGGCGCCGGGCGTAGTCCAGGGCGGCGCCGGGGTCGTGGATGGAGCAGGGGCCGATCACCACGAGCAAGCGGTCGTCCTTGCCGTGCAGGATGCGGTGGATGCGCTGGCGCGTCTGGCTGATCAAGGCCTCCGTCGCCGTGCCGGCGATGGGGAAGAAGCGGATGAGGTGTTCGGGCGGCGGAAGCACGGTGATGTCCTGAATGCGTTGGTCGTCGGTCTCGCTGGTCTTGTCGAGAGGACGCGCATACCAGGCGTCGCTGGCTGCATTGGTGGCTTTGGCGTTCATCAGGTGCTCCTGGTGGGGGGTCTAGGGAAAACGGTGAGGGCGAAAAAAAACCGCCGGGCTTGAGGCTCCGGCGGTTTGTGTTCGAGATGCTTGGCGCGCTTACGTCTTCGCCTCTCGTCCGCCGGGGACAGAGAACCAAAAGTAAAAAGCGAAGTAAACGGCGCGCGAAGGCATGGGGCGCAATGTAGCACAGGGCCTGTGACGAACCGGCGTCAGGCCGCCCAGCCGGTGGTTTTGAGCAACACCCCCAGCGCGCCGCAGGCCGCGATCACCGGGATGACACCGAGCTTGAACCGCACCAGGGCCAGCGCCGCCAGCGCCGCAATGGCCAACGCCGCGACATCCACCGGCCCGCCCGGCACGGGCCGGGCGATGTGGGCCAGGAAGAACACGCCCAGGCTCGCGATCACGCCCACCACCGCCGCCGAGATCCCGGTGAGCGGCGCGGTGAAATGCATCTGGCCGTGCGTGCTCTCCACCAGCGGGCCACCCGCCAGGATGAAGACGAACGAGGGCAGGAAGGTGAACCAGGTGACCACCGTGGCCGCCAGCGCCGCGCCCCAGAAGCGGGCCTCGGGGCCCAGCACCTCGGTGTGCCAGCCACCGAGGAAGCCCACGAAGGCGACGACCATGATCAGCGGGCCGGGTGTGGTCTCGCCGAGCGCCAGGCCGTCGATCATCTGCGGCCCGCTGAGCCAGCCGTGCTGCAGCACCGCGCCCTGGTACACGTACGGCAGCACCGCGTAGGCACCGCCGAAGGTGAGCAAGGCCGCCTTGGAGAAGAACAGGCCCATGGTGGACAGCACCCCCTGAGCGCCCTGCCAGGCGAGCAGCGCGGCCATGGGCACCGCCCACAGCATGCCGCCCACCAGCAGCACACGCACCAGCCGGCCGCGCGAGAAGCGCGCGTGCGCCGGCGGGGGGGTGTGGTCGTCAATGAGCGCCGGCGCGTGAGTCCCCGCCGCGGCGGCGTGGCCGCTGGCGGGCAGGAACTGCGCGGGCGCGAACCGCCCCCCCAGCCAGCCCAGCGCCAGCGCCGACAGCACCACCAGCGGGAACGGCAGCTGGAGCAGGGCGATCGCGACGAAGCTGCCGATGGCCAGGGCCCACAGCCAGGGTGCGCGGCGCGGCGAGCGCAGCACCTTGCCGCCGATGCGCCACACCGCCTGCACCACGATGGCCGCCACGGCGGGCTTGATGCCGTAGAGCACGCCCGCCACCCAGCCGACGTGGCCATAGGCCAGGTAGGCCCAGCTCAGGCCGATGAGCAGCAGCAGCGAGGGCAGCACGAACAGCGCGCCCGCCGCGATGCCACCCCAGGTGCGGTGCAGCAGCCAGCCGATGTAGGTGGCGAGCTGCTGGGCCTCGGGGCCGGGCAGCAGCATGCAGTAGTTGAGCGCGTGCAGGAAGCGCCGCTCGCTGATCCAGCGCCGCTGCTCCACGAGTTCGCGGTGCATCACGGCGATCTGCCCCGCCGGGCCGCCGAAGCTGATGAAGCCGAGCTTGAGCCAGAAGCGCAGGGCTTCGCCGAAGGACACGGTACGGGCATCGCTCACGCGGGCCTCCAGGTATGGGTTTCGTTGTCGCGGCGCTGCTCGGCCGCGCACCAGGCGTACAGGGCGTCGTAGACCGGCAGACCGGCGGCCAGCAGGGCGTGGTCGTCGCCTTCATGCAGACGCGCCAGGCCGAGCGAGACGGCCAGCAGGCCGGCGCTGACGGGATCGAGGTCGAGCCGGTCGGTGTCGGCACCGCGCACGATGGTGGCGAGCCGGTCGAGCGCGGGCAGTTGCAGGCCGAAGGCATCGATCAAGGCGTCGAAACTGCAGCACTCGCCCACGTGGGTGATGGGCGCGCCGGGAATGTCGAACGCCACCGCACCCAGGGCCTGCGCGCGCGCCAGCACCTCGGCCGTGGGCGCGAAGTGGAACTCGGCGAGCGGGTCGATGAAGCGGCGCACCAGCCAGGGACAGGCGATGCGGTCGATGCGGGGTCGCTCGCGCGTGATCCAGCGACTCGGTGTTTCACCGCTCACGCCGAGATCGCGCCGCTGGCGCAGCACAGGCAGGGGCTCGGCGCGCACACGGCCGATGAAGGCGCTGCCATCGACCCCGGGCTCGCCACCGTCGATGCCGCCTTCCAGCGCCCAGGCCCGGCGGCCGGCCGCGCGCAGCTCGCGCGCCGCTCGCTGGCTCACCTCGTGGCCGTGCACGCAGTACACGATCACGTCGCGGTCGGCACCGTCTGGCGGGAGGGTGCGCAACGCACCCGCCACCCGGTGGGTGCTGGCGTCGAAACGTTCGGGGCGGCGCACATCCAGGATCCAGGGCGCGCCGGCTTGGCCCAGGCGCGCAAACAGGGCTGTGCGTGAGATGAAAAGGTCGTCGTCCATGACAGGCTCCGTGAAGGGCTGTTCAGCGCTTGGACGACGTGTCTTGGCCCGGTGCGGGCCGCGGGAGGCTGTTGTCCCGAGGGGCGCAGTGTAGCGCCGCTGGTTCGGCGGCGCCAGCACGGTCAGGCGGTGCCGCCGACCGTGAGCGCCTCGATGCGCAGCGTGGGCTGGCCCACGCCCACGGGCACGCTCTGGCCTTCCTTGCCGCAGGTGCCGACGCCGGTGTCCAGCCGCATGTCGTTGCCGATCATGCTCACGCGCGTCAGCGCGTCGGGGCCGTTGCCGACCAGGGTGGCGCCCTTCACGGGGTACTGGATCTTGCCGTTCTCGACCCAGAAGGCCTGGCTGGCGGAGAACACGAACTTGCCGCTGGTGATGTCGACCTGGCCGCCGCCGAAATTGGTGGCGTACAGGCCTTTCTTGATGCTGGCGACGATTTCCTCGGGATCCTTGTCGCCGCCCAGCATGTAGGTGTTGGTCATGCGCGGCATGGGCGTGTGGGCGTAGCTCTCGCGCCGGCCGTTGCCGGTGGGCTTCACGCCCATCAGGCGCGCGTTCATCGCGTCCTGGATGTAGCCGCGCAGGATGCCGTCCTCGATCAGCACGTTGCGCTGCGAGACGTGGCCCTCGTCGTCGATGTTGAGCGAGCCGCGTCGGTCGGCGATGGTGCCGTCGTCGAGCACGGTGACGCCCTTGGCCGCCACGCGCTGGCCAATGCGGCCGGCGAAGGCGCTGCTGCCCTTGCGGTTGAAGTCGCCCTCCAGCCCGTGGCCGACGGCCTCGTGCAGCAGGATGCCGGGCCAGCCACTGCCCAGCACCACCACCATCTCACCGGCGGGCGCGGGGCGCGACTCGAGGTTGGTCAGCGCCTGCTCGACCGCCTCGTCCACGTAGCCTTGCACCATGGCGTCGTCGAAGTAGGCCAGGCCGAAGCGGCCACCACCGCCGGAGTTGCCCATCTCGCGCCGGCCGTTCTGCTCGGCGATGACGGTGACCGACAGGCGGATCAGGGGCCGCACGTCCGCCGCCAGGGTGCCGTCGGCGCGCGCCACCAGCACCACGTCGTGCTCGGCGGCCAGACCGGCCATCACCTGCGCCACGCGAGGGTCCTTGGCCTTGGCCAGGCGCTCCACTTTTTCCAGCAGCGCCACCTTGGCGGTGCTGTCCATCGAGGCGATGGGGTCCACGCCGGCATAGAGCGAGCGCGACTTGGCGACCTTGGAGGCGTTGACCTTGACCTTCTTCGCCTGGCCCTGTCCCGAGATGCTGCGCACGGTGCGCGCGGCGTCGAGCAGGGAATCCCAGGACAGGTCGTCCGAATAGGCGAAGGCGGTTTTCTCGCCGCTGACGGCGCGCACGCCCACGCCCTGTTCGATGTGGAAACTGCCGGTCTTGACGATGCCCTCTTCCAGGCTCCAGCCCTCGTTGCGGGTGGCCTGGAAGTACAGGTCGGCGTCGTCCACGCCGTGCGAGCGGATTTCCGCCAGCGCCTGGTGCAGGTGGGCGGTGGTGAGTCCGAAGGGTTCGAGCAGGAGCTGCTCGGCGGTGGCCAGGCGGGCCAGGGTGGGTTCGCGGGCGATCATCCAGCCATTGTAGGAACGGCCCGCCCGTCTGTGGGGCTCAGGGCTTTGGCAAGCCGTCGGGGTGCGCGCGCATCCAGTCGAGCAGTGCGCCGTCGTCAAGGCCCGCCATGCCCTCGCTCACGGCAGCGGCGAAGACCGCGGCGGCCTGCGGGCCCAGCACGCCCTGATGCCCCGCGGCCCGACCGGCGGCGACCGCCAAGCGCGTGTCCTTGGCCAGCAGCGTCATGTGGGCGCGCGGCGTGGTGTCGCCGGCCAATTGGCGGCGCAGGCGGTCGGCGCCGATCCAGCTCTGGCCGCTGGAGCGTTCGATCACGTCCAGCGTGCGCGGCAGGTCCAGCCCCAGGCGCTGGGCCAGGGCCAGGGCCTCGGCGGCGCCCGCGAGGTTGATGCCCGCGAGCAGGTTGTTCACGAGCTTGGTGCGCGCGCCGTCGCCCACGCGCTCGCCGACGCGGAACTGGCTGTCGGACAGATCGGCCAGCAGCCCCGCGTGGCGCTGCAGCGCGGCCGCGGGGCCGGCCAGCATCAGGCTCATGGTGCCGGCCCGGGCGCGCGCCGGGCCGCCGGACATGGGCGCATCGATCGTGTCCACGCCCAGCGGGGCGAGCCGCGCGGCAATGGCCTCGGTGTC
>NZ_DATIGV010000114.1:0-27649 GCF_035481345.1 Hydrogenophaga sp.
CGCACGCGCAAGGTGCGCCGCGGCTTCATCGCGCAGAAGTACGGCGTCCTGGTCGAGGCGCTGTATGGCGGGCGCGCCAGCCAGCACATCGAGACCGAAGTGAAGTTCGAGGACGGGCGCGTGGGCAAGGTGGCCGCCGACATCGTCCTGCGAGAGGCCAGGCGGCATCCCGTCGCGGCAAGGGAGGCGGCATGATGACCACGGCCCGGGAGTCACGCATCGGCGAGGTGGTGCTCGACCTGCAGAACATATCGCTGGCCTTCGGCGGCGTGAAGGCGTTGTCCGATATTTCGTTCAACGTGCGCGAGCACGAGATCCGCGCCATCATCGGTCCCAATGGCGCGGGCAAGAGCTCGATGCTCAACGTGGTCAACGGCGTCTACACGCCGCAGCAGGGCAGCATCGTCTTCGACGGGCGCACCTTCTCGCGCATGACGCCCAGGCGCGCGGCCGAGATGGGGATCGCGCGCACCTTCCAGAACCTGGCGCTGTTCAAGGGCATGAGCGTGCTCGACAACATCATGAGCGGGCGCAACCTGCGCATGAAGAGCGGTCTGCTGGCGCAGGCGTTCCGGCTCGGTCCGGCCGAGCGCGAGGAGATCGCCCACCGCGAGTTCGTCGAGAACATCATCGATTTCCTCGAGATCCAGGCCTGGCGCAAGACCCCGGTGGGGCGGCTGCCGTATGGCCTGCAGAAGCGGGTCGACCTGGGGCGGGCGCTGGCCATGGAGCCGCGCATGCTGCTGCTCGACGAGCCCATGGCGGGGATGAACATCGAGGAGAAGCAGGACATGAGCCGCTTCATCCTGGACGTGAACGACGAGTTCGGCACCACGATCGTGCTGATCGAGCACGACATGGGCGTGGTGATGGACATCTCCGACCGCGTGGTGGTGCTCGACTACGGCAGGAAGATCGGCGACGGCACCCCGGACGAGGTGCGCGGAAACGAGGAGGTCATCAAGGCCTACCTCGGCACGAGCCACTGAGAGCGGGAGACAACGACATGGCTTTCTTTCTCGAAGCACTGCTGGGCGGCCTGATGGCCGGCATGCTCTATTCCCTGGTGGCCCTGGGCTTCGTGCTCATCTTCAAGGCCTCGGGGGTGTTCAACTTCGCGCAGGGCGCGATGGTGCTGTTCGCCGCGCTGGCGATGGCGCGCTTCTCCGAATGGGTGCCCGGCTGGCTGGGCATCGAAAGCAAGCTGCTGGGCAACGTCATCGCCTTCGCGCTGGCCGGCGCACTCATGTATGTGGTGGCCTGGGTCATCGAACGATTCGTGCTGCGCCACCTGGTCAACCAGGAGGGCGTGACCCTGCTGATGGCCACGCTGGGCATCACCTACTTCCTCGACGGCCTGGGGCAGACCATCTTTGGCTCGGACATCTACCAGATCGACGTCGGCATGCCCAAGGACCCCGTGTTCCTGTTCGAGGGCACGTTCGAAGGCGGCGTGCTGGTGAACCTGGAGGACGTGTACGCCGCCATCGTGGCCGCGCTGCTGGTGGGCGCGCTCAGCCTGTTTTTCCAGAAGACCGGCACCGGGCGCGCGCTGCGCGCGGTGGCCGACGACCACCAGGCCGCGCAGTCCATCGGCATCGCGCTCAACCGGATCTGGGTGATCGTGTGGTTCGTCGCCGGCATCACGGCACTGGTGGCCGGTGTCATCTGGGGCTCCAAGCTCGGCGTGCAGTTCTCGCTCACCACCGTCGCACTGCGCGCGCTGCCCGTGATCATTCTGGGCGGCCTCACCTCGGTGCCCGGCGCCATCATCGGCGGGCTCATCATCGGCGTGGGAGAGAAGCTCTCCGAGGTCTATCTCGGGCCCTTCGTCGGCGGTGGCATCGAGATCTGGTTCGCCTACGTGCTCGCCCTCGTCTTCCTGCTCTTCCGTCCCCAGGGCCTTTTCGGGGAAAAGATCATCGACCGCGTCTGACCCGTTGCCACGCCCGACGCCCAACGCCCAACGCAGGACCTCGCACCATGTTCTACCGTGAGAACGGTCAATTCAAGACCTCCTACCGCGCCGACCAGCAGATCTTCCCGATCGCGCAGGACCGCTGGGCCATCCTCGCCATCGTCGCCTTCGCCTTCATCGGTGTGCCGCTGCTGGCCGACGAGTACCTCTTTCGCGCCATCTTCATTCCCTTCCTGATCCTCGCGCTGGCGGCCATCGGCGTGAACATCCTGGTGGGCTACTGTGGCCAGATCAGCCTGGGTTCGGGCGCCTTCATGGCCGTCGGCGCCTACATGGCCTACAACGCGCTCATCCGCGTTGAGGGCATGCCGCTGATCGCGGCGCTGCTCATTGGCGGCTTCTTCGCCACGCTGGTGGGCATCTTCTTCGGCATTCCCAGTCTTCGCGTGAAAGGCCTGTACCTGGCGGTGGCCACCCTGGCCGCGCAGTTCTTCTGCGACTGGGCCTTCCTGCGCGTCGGCTGGTTCACCAACCACACCGCCTCGGGCTCGGTGTCGGTGTCGAACCTGCAGGTGCTGGGCTGGCAGATCAACACGCCGGTGGAGAAGTACCTCTTCTGCCTGGGCTTCGTGGTGGTGTTCGCGCTGCTGGCCAAGAACCTGGTGCGCTCGGCGATCGGGCGCGAGTGGATGGCCATCCGCGACATGGACGTGGCCGCCGCGGTCATCGGGATCCGCCCGATGTACGCCAAGCTCAGCGCCTTTGCGGTGAGCAGTTTCATCATCGGCGTGGCCGGTGGCCTGTGGGGCTTCGTGCACCTGGGCTCGTGGGAGCCCGCGGCCTTCTCCATCGACCGCAGCTTCCAGTTGCTGTTCATGGTGATCATCGGTGGCATGGGCTCCATCATGGGCAGCTTCTTCGGCGCGGCCTTCATCGTGGTGCTGCCCATCTTTCTCAACCAGTTCCTGCCGTGGCTGGGCTCGCTCGTGGGCATCACCATTTCCACGGCGGCGGTGTCGCACACCGAATTCATGATCTTCGGCGCCCTGATCGTGTGGTTCCTCATCGTGGAGCCACACGGCCTGGCGCGCCTGTGGAGCATCGGCAAACAGAAGTTGCGGCTCTGGCCCTTTCCGCACTGACCGATCCGAAGGGCCCGCTTTTCAAGTGTGTGTGTTCGCTAATCAAAGGAGACAAGTGATGAAGCTGCGCAAGATCGTCTGGACCGCTGCGGCGGTATGCACGGGACTGGCCGCGCTGGCGGCAGCGCCTGCGGCCATGGCCCAGGAACAGTTCTTCCCCTCGCTGGTGTACCGCACAGGGCCGTACGCGCCCAACGGTGTGCCCTTTGCCAACGGCTACGCCGATTACCTCAAGCTCACCAACGCTCGCGGGGGCATCAACGGCGTGAAGGTCTCGTTCGAGGAATGCGAGACCGGCTACGCCACCGACCGTGGCGTGGAGTGCTATGAGCGTCTGAAGGGCAAGAACGGTGGGGCCACGGTGTTCCAGCCGCTGTCCACCGGCATCACCTTCGCACTGACCGAGAAGGCCCCCACCGACAAGATCCCCCTGATCACCGCGGGCTATGGCCGCAGCGAGTCGGCCGATGGCGGCGTATTCAAGTGGAACTTCCCGATCGCCGGCACCTACTGGGTCGCGGCCGACGTGCTGATCCAGCACATCGCCAAGAAGGAAGGCGGTCTGGACAAACTCAAGGGCAAGCACATCGCGCTGATCTACCACGACAGCCCGTTCGGCAAGGAGCCCATCCCGCTGCTGCAGGAGCGCGCGGCCATGCACGGCTTCAAGCTCAGCCTGCTGCCCGTGACCCACCCCGGCGTGGAGCAGAAGGCCACCTGGCTGCAGATCCGCCGCGACCGGCCCGACTACGTGCTCAACTGGGGCTGGGGCGTGATGAACTCCACCGCACTCAAGGAAGCGCAGGCCACGGGCTATCCGCGCGACAAGATGTACGGCGTGTGGTGGGCCGGCGCCGAGCCCGACGTGAAGGACGTGGGCGCTGGCGCCAAGGGCTACAACGCCGTGACCATGCAGCACGGCACCGAGAAGGGTGCCGCCGTGGTGAAGGAGATCCTTGAAAAGCTGCACGCCAAGGGCCAGGGCACCGGACCCAAGGAAGAGGTGGGCGACGTGCTGTACATGCGCGGCCTCATCAGCGCCATGTTCGGCGTCGAGGGCGTGCGCGCCGCACAGGAACGCTTCGGCAAGGGCAAGGTGATGACCGGCGAGCAGGCGCGCTGGGGCTACGAGAACCTCAACCTCACCCAGGCCAAGCTCGACGCGCTCGGCTTCAAGGGCGTGATGCGCCCCGTCTCCACCAGTTGCCAGGACCACATGGGCGCCAACTGGGCCCGGGTGCACACCTGGGACGGCAACCAATGGGCCTTCAGCAGCGACTGGCTGCAGGCCGATGAGCAGATCATCAAACCGATGGTGAAGACCGCGGCCGACAAGTACGCGGCCGAGAAGAAGCTGACGCGCCGCGCGGCTTCCGACTGCGGCAGCTGATCCCCCCGCCGCGCCTCGCGCGCGGCGTCATGTGCAAGGGCGGCGCGCTGCCCTTGCACATGGTCCCGAAGGAATCTTCATGAGCACCGAATCCCCCCTCGTCCTCAACGTCAACGGCATCGAGGTCATCTACAACCACGTGATCCTCGTGCTCAAGGGCGTCTCGCTCACGGTGCGCGAGGGCCAGATCGCGGCCATCCTGGGCGGCAACGGCGCCGGCAAGACGACCACGCTGCGCGCCATCTCCAACCTGCTCAAGGCCGAGCGCGGCGAGGTCACCAAGGGCAGCATCGAGCTGCGCGGCGAACGAATCGAAAACCTCTCGCCGGCCGACCTGGTGCAGCGCGGCGTGGTGCAGGTGATGGAGGGGCGCCACTGCTTCGCGCACCTCACCATCGAAGAGAACCTGATGACCGGGTCCTACACGCGCAAGGACAAGGCCGAGGTGGCGCGCAACCTGGAGAAGGTCTACACCTACTTTCCGCGCCTGAAGACGCGGCGCACCAGCCAGGCCGCCTACACCAGCGGCGGCGAACAGCAGATGTGCGCCATCGGCCGCGCGCTGATGGCCAACCCCAGCGTGGTGCTGTTGGACGAACCCAGCATGGGCCTGGCGCCGCAGATCGTGGAGGAGGTCTTCGAGATCGTGAAGGACCTCAACCACAAGGAAGGCGTGACCGTGCTGCTGGCCGAGCAGAACACCAACATGGCCCTGCGCTACGCGGACTACGGCTACATCATGGAAAGCGGACGCATCGTGATGGACGGGCCCGCGGCCGATCTGCGCAACAACGAGGACGTCAAGGAGTTCTACCTCGGCATGGGCGGGGGCGAGCGCAAGAGTTTCAAAGACGTGAAGAGCTACAAGCGGAGGAAGAGGTGGCTGGCGTGACCGACAAACCGTTCTTCGACGCGCTGGAGGCGCGTTCACCCGAGCAACGCGAGGCCGAACAGATGGCCGCGCTGGCGAAACAGGTGGCGCACGCGCAGGCCCACAGCGCCGCCTTCGCCGAGATCCTCAAGGGCGTGGACGCCGCGGCCGTCACCAGCCGCGCCGCACTGGCGCAACTGCCCGTCACGCGCAAGGGCGCCCTGCTGGAGCGCCAGCGCGCCCAGGTGGCGCGCGACCCGTTCGGCGGCTTCAGCGCGCTGGTGCGCGGACCGGGCATGACGCGCCTGTACGCCTCACCCGGCCCCATCTACGAACCCGAGGGCGCCACACGCGATTACTGGCGCACGGGCCGCGCCCTGTACGCCGCGGGCTTTCGCGCCGGCGAGCTGGTGCACAACGCCTTCAGCTACCACATGACGCCGGGTGCCTTCATCCTCGAATCGGGCGCGCACGCGGTGGGCTGCACCGTCTTCCCGGCCGGCACCGGTCAGACCGAGCAGCAGCTGCAGGCCATGGCCGAGCTGCGGCCCCAGGCCTACACCGGCACGCCCAGCTTCCTGCGCATCCTGATCGAGAAGGCCGCCGAGACCGGCGCCGACATCGGCTCGCTGAAAAAGGCCGTGGTGGGCGGCGAGGCCTGCCCGCCCAGCCTCACCACCTGGTTCGCCGAGCGCGGCGTGGCCGTGTACCAGACCTACGCCACCGCCGACCTCGGCCTGGTGGCGTACGAGACCGCCGCACGCCAAGGCCTGGTGGTCGAGGAACAGGTCATCGTGGAGATCGTGCGCCCCGGCACGGGCGACCCGCTGGCCGAGGGCGAGGTGGGCGAGCTGGTGGTCACCTCGCTCAACCCGGCCTACCCGCTGATCCGCTTCGGCACGGGCGACCTGTCGGCCGTGCTGCCCGGCACCTGCCCCACCGGCCGCACGGCGCCGCGCATCAAGGGCTGGATGGGCCGCGCCGACCAGACCACCAAGGTGCGCGGCATGTTCGTGCACCCCTCGCAGGTGGCCGACATCGCCCGCCGCTTCCCGCAGATCCGCAAGGCACGCCTGGTGGTCAGCGGGGAAATGGCCAACGACCGCATGTGCCTGCGCGTGGAGTCCGCCGAGGCCGGCGAGCCCCTGCGCGAACTCATCGCCGCCGCCGTGCGCGACGTGACCAAGCTGCGCAGCGAGGTGGAACTGGTGGCGCCGGGCAGCCTGCCGAACGACGGCAAGGTGATCGAGGACGCCCGCAGCTACCAGTGAGCGCCGCCTCGGCGGGCGGCTGCACCCTGGGTGCTGGGGTTTGCCCGGGTGGGCCCCTACGTATTTCCCGCGATTCGGGGCATCGGGGCCGGCCATAGCATCCGCGGGTCACACCCGCAACCTCCTTGAGGAGACCACCATGAAACAGCTTGTCACCCTGGCCCTGGGCGCGACCCTCGCGGCCGGCGCCTTCGCCCAGACCTTCCCCAGCAAAACCGTCACCTTCGTCGTGCCCTTCGCCGCGGGCGGCCCCACCGACCTCGTGGCGCGCCAGTTGGCCGAGGCCATGCGCAAACCCCTGGGCGAGAACGCCAACATCGTGGTCGAAAACACGGCCGGCGCTGGCGGCACCATCGCGGCCACCCGCGTGGCGCGCGCCCCCAAGGACGGCTACACCCTGCTCGTGTGGCACATCGGCATGGCCGCCACCGACAGCCTCTACAAGAAGAAGCAGTTCAACGCGCTGGAAGACTTCGAATACCTGGGCGCCATCAACGACGTGCCCATGACCCTGCTGGGCTCCAACAAGCTCAACGCCAACACCTACCGCGACTTCGAGGCCTACATCCGCGCCAACGGCGGCAAGCTCAACCTGGCGCACGCCGGCCTGGGTTCGGCCTCGCACATCTGCGGCCTGATGTGGCAGCACGCGGTGAAGCTGGACAAGTCCATGACCACCATCGCCTACCGCGGCACCGGCCCGGCCATGAACGACCTCATCGGCGGCCAGGTGGACGTGATGTGCGACCAGACCACCAACACCACCGCCCAGATCGAAGGCGGCCGCGTGAAGGCCTTCGCCGTGACCACGGCCAAGCCGCTGAGCACCCACCCCGTCCTCAAGCACTACCCCTCGCTGCAGGAGATGGGCCTCAAGGGCTTCAACCTCACCATCTGGCACGGCATGTACGCACCGAAAGGCACGCCGCCCGACGTGCTGAAGAAGCTCAACGACGCCCTCAAGGTCGCGCTGAAGGACCCCAAGTTCATCAAGGGCCAGGAAGAGCTGGGCGCCATCGTCGTGAACGACGACCGTGTCACGCCCGAGGGCCACAAGAAGTTCGTGGCCAACGAGATCGCCAAGCTGAAGGTGGTGGTGGACGCCGCCGGCCAGTACGCCGATTGATAGGGAACACCCCCCGCGGCGCTTCGCGCCACCCCCCTGAAGGGGGGCGACACCTGCGGCCCGGCGAAGCCGGTTCCGCGGTGTCTCTGGGCTGACACCTGCGCTCGCCAGGTAGTGGTCCTCCGGTTGACTCCTCGCCCGATCCCGATAGGCTGGCGGCCACTCACCGCATCCATCGAACAGGAGACAACCGCATGCACCTCAGCCGCCGATCCCTCGTCGCCCTCGCCGCCGCCCTGGCGGTGCCCGCCACCGCGCTCGCGCAGGGCGCCTGGCCCACCAAGCCCGTGCGCATCGTCGTGCCCTTCGCGCCGGGTGGCACCACCGACATCCTGGCCCGCACCATCGCGCCCGAACTCACCAAGGCCTTCGGCCAGAGCTTCGTGGTGGAAAACCGCGCGGGCGCGGGCGGCAACATCGGCGCCGAGGTGGTGGCCAAGTCCCCGGGCGACGGCTACACCCTGCTCATGGGCACCGTGGGCACGCACGGCATCAACAAATCCCTCTACAGCAAGCTGCCGTACGACCCGCAGAAGGACTTCGCGCCCGTGACCCTGGTGGCCGGCGTACCCAACGTCATGGTGATGAGCACCAAACGCGCGCAGGAACTGGGCGTCAACAGCGTGGCGGACTTCATCCGCGCGGCCAAGGCCCGCCCGGGGCGGCTGAACATGGCCTCCAGCGGCAACGGCACCTCCATCCACCTGGCGGGCGAGCTGTTCAAATCACGCACCGGCATCTTCATGACGCACATCCCCTACCGCGGCTCGGGCCCCGCCATGACGGACCTGCTCGCCGGCAACATGGACGTGATGTTCGACAACCTGCCCTCGGCCATGGCCCACATCCAGGCCGGCAACCTCAAGGCCTTCGCCGTCACCAGTGCCGTGCGCTCGGCCGCCCTGCCCGACGTACCCACCGTGGCCGAGGCCGGCAAGCTGCCCGGCTTCGAGGCCAGTTCCTGGTTCGGCCTGCTCGCCCCGGCCGGCACACCGGCCGACGTGGTGAGCCGCCTGCAGCAGGAAACCGCCAAGGCACTCAATGCGCCGGCCGTGAAGGAGCGCCTGCTGGCCCAGGGCGCGATTCCCAGCGGCAACACGCCGGCCGAGTTCGCGGCACTGATCGATGCGGAGATCAAGAAATGGGAGGCCGTGGTGAAGGCCTCCGGCGCGAAAGTGGACTGACACCACCCCCCTTTCAAGGCACCCGCGGGACTGGCTCCGCCAAGCCGCAGGGTGCGCCCCCATCGCGCAGCACAGGGGGGGAGCGGCGACGCCGCGCGGGGGTGTTTCGCTCTACACCCCCCAGGTCATCTCCACGCCCGCCTTCTGGGCACGCTGCAGCATCTCGATGAAAGGCGTACTGCGCATGCGCAGGCTCACGGTCTCAAACTGAGGCAGGACCTCACCCTTGGCTTCCGCCTCGTCGCGCAGGCGTTTCTGCTCGGCCTCTTCGGCCAGCACCGCCGCGCGGATCGCGTCGATCGCGCGGGGCATGTCATCGGGCAGCAGCACGCCAGGGCTGTCCGGGTCCTTGCCCAGGATCTCCAGCAGGCGCTTGCCGTGCGCCGGGAGCATGACGAGGTCCCCGGTCTCGCGGGATTTGAAGCGGTACACACTCATATGGTTTCTCACTTGGCTTATCTATAAACATTACTCCCTTGGCAGCGCCCATGCCAGTGCATCGGTGCAATGCGTGGCTCCGAGATGAGGGTTTACCCGGTTGTTGGCCGTTGTTTCAGGTCTAAACTAATTAGACATGAAAACCTCCCTGCAACGCATCCTGTGCATCGGCGGCGGCCCGGCGGGTCTGTACTTCGCGCTGCTGATGAAGCGGCGCCAGCCCTCCCTGGAGATCACCGTCGTCGAGCGCAACCGCCCCTTCGACACCTTCGGCTGGGGCGTGGTGCTGTCCGACCAGACCCTGGGCAATCTGCGCGCCGCCGACCCCGAAACCGCGCAGGAGATCGGCGACGCCTTCAACCACTGGGACGACATCGAGGTCTTCTACAAGGGGCGCAGCGTGCGCAGCGGCGGCCACGGCTTCTGCGGCATCGGGCGCAAGCGGCTGCTCAACGTGCTGCAGGCGCGCTGCCAGCAGCTCGGCGTGAACCTGGTGTTCGAGACCGACGTCACCGACGACCAGGCCCTGGCCGCCCAGTACAACGCCGACCTGGTGATCGCCAGCGACGGCCTCAACAGCCGCATCCGCACGCGCTACGCCAGCACCTTCGAACCCGACATCGACACGCGCCAGTGCCGCTTCGTGTGGCTGGGCACCAAGAAGACCTTCGACGCCTTCACCTTCGCCTTCGTCCAGACCGAGCACGGCTGGTTTCAGGCGCACGCCTACCAGTTCGACGCCGACACCTCCACCTTCATCGTGGAGACGCCCGAGGCGGTTTGGCAGGCGCACGGCATCGATCGGATGAGCCAGGAAGACGCCATCGCCTTCTGCGAGAAGCTCTTCGCGCCCTACCTGGACGGCCACCGCCTGATCAGCAACGCCGCGCACCTGCGCGGCTCGGCCATCTGGATCCGCTTCCCGCGCGTGATCTGCAAGACCTGGGTGAACCACGAAGACATCGCTGGTCGCCGCGTCCCCATCGTGCTCATGGGCGACGCCGCCCACACCGCGCATTTCTCCATCGGCAGCGGCACCAAGCTCGCACTGGAAGACGCCATCGACCTGGCCACCGAGTTCGAACGCCACCCCGAGGCCGACGTGGCCACCGTGCTGCAAGCCTACGAGGCCCGCCGCAGCGTGGAGGTGCTCAAGATCCAGAACGCCGCGCGCAACTCCACCGAATGGTTCGAGCACGTGGACCGCTACACGGCCATGGACATCGAGCAGTTCGCCTACTCGCTGCTCACGCGCAGCCAGCGCATCAGCCACGAGAACCTGCGCTTGCGCGATGCGAAGTGGCTCGAGGGCTATGAAAACTGGCTGAGCCAGCGCGCCGGCAAGCCCCCCGCGAAACACCCCACCCCGCCCATGCTGCTGCCGCTGAAGGTGCGCGGCGTCGAACTCAAGAACCGCATCGTCGTCTCTCCCATGGCGCAGTACAAGGCCGTGGACGGCGTGGTGGGCGACTGGCACTTCGTGCACCTGGGCGCGCGCGCCGCGGGCGGCGCGGCGCTGGTGATGGTGGAGATGACCAGCCCCACGCCCGAGGGCCGCATCACGCCCGGCTGCCCCGGGCTGTGGAACGACCAGCAGCAAAGCGCGTTCGAGCGCATCGTGCGCTTCGCGCACGAGCAAGGCAACGGCGCCAAGATCGGCCTGCAGCTGGGCCACAGCGGGGCCAAGGGCTCCACGCAGCTCGGCTGGGAAGCCATCGACGAGCCCCTGCCCGCCGGCAACTGGCCCCTGCTGTCGGCCAGCGCCGTGGCCTACGGCGAACAGAACCAGGTGCCGCGCGCCATGACGCGCGCCGACATGGACACCATGACCGCCGCCTTCGTCGAATCGACGAAGCGCGCCGCCGCCGCCGGCTTCGACTGGCTGGAGCTGCACTGCGCGCACGGCTACCTGCTCTCGGCCTTCATCAGCCCGCTCACCAACCGGCGCACCGACGCGTACGGCGGTTCGCTGGAGAACCGCTGCCGCTACCCGCTGGAGGTGTTCACCGCCATGCGCGCCGCCTGGCCCGCCGACAAGCCCATGAGCGTGCGCATCTCCGCGCACGACTGGGCGCCGGGCGGCACCACGCCCGACGACGCGGTGGCCATCGCGCGCCTGTTCAAGGCCGCGGGCTGCGACGTGATCGACGTGTCCTCCGGCCAGACCACGCGTCAGGCGAAGCCGGTGTATGGCCGCATGTACCAGACGCCCTTCGCCGATCGCGTGCGCAACGAGGTCGACATCCTCACCATGGCGGTGGGCGCCATCAGCGAGGCCGACCACGCCAACAGCATCATCGCCGCCGGCCGCGCCGACCTGTGCGCCGTGGCGCGACCGCACCTGGCCAACCCGGCCTGGACCCTGCACGAGGCCGCCAAGCTGCAGACGCGCGCCATCGACTGGCCCGCGCCCTACCTCAGCGGTCGCGACCAGCTCTACCGCGAGCTCGCGCGCCAGCAAGCCTTGAAAGCACCAGAGGAAGAGGAGACGACCAAGTGAGCGACATCGAAACCCTGGACCTGGAAGCGCGCGCCCACAGCGAACACGCGCACGAGCTGCGGCTGTGGCTGCGCCTGCTCACCTGCTCGCAGCTCATCGAGAAGCGCGTGCGCGCGGGCCTGCGCGAGCACTTCGACACCACGCTGCCGCGCTTCGACCTCATGGCGCAGCTCGAGCGCCACCCCGAGGGCCTGAAGATGAAGGAGCTGTCGCACCGGCTCATGGTCACGGGCGGCAACGTCACCGGCATCACCGACCAGTTGGTGGCCGAGGGCCTGGTGGAGCGCACCGGCGTCGAGGGCGACCGGCGCGCCTTCCGCGTGCGCCTGACCGACCGCGGCCGCCGCGCCTTCACGCAGATGGCCGAACAACACGAGCACTGGATCGTGGAGGCCTTCGAGGGCCTCTCCCCGCGCGACCTGGAGCAGCTCTACAAGCTGCTCGGCAAGGTGAAGCAGCACCAGCTCGACCTCAACCAGCGCCTGACGGACGCCCTCGAATGAAACACCCCATTCCCGACCACAACCCCATGCGCGGCCAGTACGCGCCCGCCCCCGCCTCTCCCACGCACTTCGCCCTGTCCGTGGCGAACGGCGTGGCCACCGTCACGCTCAACCGCCCGGACCGCAAGAACCCGCTGACCTTCGACTCCTACGCCGAGCTGCGCGACTGGTTCACCGGCCTGCAGCGCGCCACCGACGTGAAGGCCGTGGTGCTCACCGGCGCCGGCGGCAACTTCTGCTCGGGCGGCGACGTGCACGAGATCATCGGCCCGCTCACCACCATGAGCATGCCCGAGCTGCTGGCCTTCACGCGCATGACCGGCGCCCTGGTGAGCGCCATGCGGGCCTGTCCGCAGCCCATCGTGGCCGCCATCGACGGCGTGTGCGCCGGTGCCGGCGCCATGATGGCGCTGGCCAGCGACCTGCGTCTGGGCACGCCGCGCACCAGCACCGCCTTCCTGTTCACGCGCGTGGGCCTGGCCGGCGCCGACATGGGCGCCTGCGCGTTGCTGCCGCGCGTGATCGGCCAGGGCCGCGCGAGCGAGCTGCTGTTCACCGGCCGATCGATGAAGGCCGAAGAAGGCCTGGCCTGGGGTTTCTTCAACGCGCTGCACGAGCCCGAGGCCCTGCCCGAGGCCGCGGCGAAGCTGGCGCAGTCGCTCGCCGAGGGACCGACCTTCGCGCATGGCATGACCAAGACCATGCTGCACCAGGAATGGGCCATGACCCTGGACCAGGCCATCGAGGCCGAGGCCCAGGCACAGGCCATCTGCATGCAGACGCAGGACTTCCGCCGCGCGTACGAGGCCTTCGCCGCCAAGCAGCGCCCCGTCTTTCAGGGAGATTGAGGTGGTGGCTTTTGACCGTCCCCACGGCATGACCCCACCGCAGGCGCAGTGGGAGCTTCCCTTCTTCACCGAGCACCATCACACGCTCGCGCTCGGCCTGGCCGACTGGGCCGGGGCGCAGCGGGTCGATGAATCCGACGACCGCCGCGCCTGCCGCGAGTGGGTTCACAAGCTCGGCGAGGCCGGCTGGCTGCGCTACTGCGTGCCCGCCGCGCACGGCGGCGCACTGGACAAGCTCGATTCGCGCGCCCTGGTGATCCTGCGTGAGACGCTGGCCTTCCACTCGCCGCTGGCCGATTTCGCCTTCGCCATGCAGGGCCTGGGCAGCGGCAGCATCACGCTCGGTGGCAGCGAGGCGCAGCGCGAACAGCGCCTGCGCGCCGTGGCCAGCGGCGCGCAGATCGCCGCCTTCGCGCTCAGCGAGCCCGAGGCCGGCTCCGACGTCGCGGGCATGAAGACCCGCGCGCGAGCGGTGGACGGCGGCTGGGTGCTCGATGGCCACAAGACCTGGATCAGCAACGGCGGCCTCGCCGACTTCTACGTGGTGTTCGCCAAGACCACACCCGACGCGGGCGCGCGCGGCATCAGCGCCTTCGTGGTGCCGGCCGACGCGCCGGGCCTGGACACCTCCGAGCACATCGACGTGATGGCCCCGCACCCGCTGGCCACGCTGAAGTTCACGAACTGCCGCGTCGGTGCCGACGCGCTGGTGGGTGCGGTGGATGGCGGCTTCAAGCTCGCCATGCAGACCCTGGACATCTTCCGTGCCTCCGTGGCCGCCGCCGCGCTGGGCATGGCGCGCCGTGCCTTCGCCGAGGCCGTGGCGCACGCCAAGCGGCGCGAAATGTTCGGCCAGCACCTGGCCGACTTCCAGCTCACGCAGGCGCGCCTGGGGGAGATGAGCGCGCTCATCGACGCCGCCGCCCTGCTCACCTACCGCGCCGCGTGGATGCGCGACGAAAGCCCCACGCAAGGGGCCGGCACACCCGCCTACACGGCCGCCGCCGCCGCCGCCAAGCTCACCGCCACCGAAAACGCCCAGCGCGTGATCGACATGGCCGTGCAGATGTTCGGCGGGCGCGGCGTGCGCGTGGGCGAGGTGGTGGAACACCTCTACCGCGACATCCGCTCGCTGCGCATCTACGAAGGTGCGAGCGAAGTCCAGCTCCTCATCCTCGGCAAAGCTGCGCTGAAAACATGACCTCCGCCCAGACCGACCGCTTCGTGCACGACCGACTGCCGCCCCGCGAGCAGTGGCCCGAGCTGCGCTTCGACACGCCGGAGCTGCGGGCCATTCCCGAGCAGGTGAACCTGGTGCAGGCCCTGTTCGATCGCGCCTTCGCCAACGGCCACGCCGACCGCCCCTTCCTGCGCAGCGAGGCGCGCACGCTGAGCTACGCGCAGGCGCGCGAAGCGGTGAACCGCATCGCCAACCTGCTGGTGCGCGAACGCGGCCTGGTGCCCGGCAACCGCGTGCTGCTGCGCGGCGGCAACTCGGTGGCCATGGCCCTGGCCTGGCTGGCCGTGGTGCAGGCCGGCCTGGTGGTGGTGGCCACCATGCCGCTGCTGCGCGCCAAGGAACTCAAGGGCATCATCGACAAGTCGCAGCCCGCGCTGCTGCTGTGCGACGCCGCGCTCACCGCCGAGCTGCAGGCCTGCGACAGCGCGTTGCCGCTGCTGCGCTTCAACACCGCTGACGCCGACAGCCTGGAGGCCTTGGCCGCGGCGCAGCCCGCGCAAGCCACGCCCTGCCCCACCGCGGGCGACGACATCGCCCTGCTGGCCTTCACCTCGGGCACCACGGGCGTGCCCAAGGCCGCCGTGCACACGCACCGCGACGTGCTGGCCGCCTGCGAGTGCTGGCCGCGCCACGTGCTGCGCGCCACGTCCGACGACGTCGTCATGGGCTCGCCGCCGCTGGCCTTCACCTTCGGTCTGGGTGGCCTGCTGATCTTTCCGATGTGGGCCGGCGCCTCGGTCTACTTCCCTTCCATTGCCTACACGCCCGAGGCCATGGTCAAGCTCATCGCCGAGAAGGGCGCGACCATCTGCTACACCGCGCCCACGTTCTACCGGCAGATGGCGCCCTTCGCGCAACAGCACGGCATCGGCAAGCTGCGCATCTGCGTGAGCGCGGGAGAGGGCCTGCCCGACGCCACGCGCCAGTTGTGGAAGCAGGCCAGCGGCATCGAGATGCTCGACGGCATCGGCGCCACCGAAATGTTCCACATCTTCGTCTCCGCCGCGCCCGAAGCCGTGCGGCGCGGCGCCATCGGCACGGTGGTGCCGGGCTACACCGCGCGCATCGTGAACGAGCAGGGCCAGCCCGTGCCCGACGGCCAGATCGGCCGCCTCGCGGTGATCGGCCCCACGGGCTGCCGCTACCTCGACGAGCCGCGCCAGACGCAGTACGTGCAGGGCGGCTGGAACTACCCCGGCGACGCCTTCCAGCGCGACGCCGACGGCTACTACTTCTACCAGGCGCGCACCGACGACATGATCATCACCGCCGGCTACAACGTGGCGGGGCCGGAGGTGGAGTCCTCGCTGCTCACGCACCCGGCGGTGGCCGAATGCGGCGTCGTCGGTCGGCCCGACGACGAGCGCGGGCAGGTGATCGTGGCCTACGTGGTGCTCAAGCCGGGCCACAGCGGCGACGCCGCCCTGGTGAAAGCCCTGCAGGACCACGCCAAGAACAGCATGGCGCCCTACAAGTACCCGCGCGAGGTGCTCTTCGTCGACCGACTCCCCCGCACCGAAACCGGCAAGCTGCAACGCTTCGCTCTAAGACAACAAGTATCCCGAGACAAGGCCTGAGACCATGCTGCAACAACTCCACCCCGAGGGCTGGCTGCCCGCCAAGGGCTACGCCAACGGCATCGCCGCGCGCGGCACGCAGATCTTCGTCGGCGGCCAGATCGGCTGGAACGGTCAACAGCAATTCGAGAGCGACGACTTCATCGCCCAGACGCGCCAGGCCTTGCAGAACGTGCACGAGGTGCTGGCCTGCGCGGGCGCCGGCCCCGAGCACATGGTGCGCATGACCTGGTACATCCTCGACCGCGACGAGTACAACGCGCGCCTGCGCGAACTCGGCGAGGCCTACCGCGCGGTGATGGGCAAGCACTTCCCCGCCATGACCTGCGTGGAGGTGCGCCGGCTGGTGGAGGCGCGCGCGAAGGTGGAGATCGAGGTGACGGCGGTGCTGCCGGACGCGCCGTCCCCTGGCGGCTGAACGGCGCGGGCGCCCTCAGGCGGTGCCGCCCACGCGGTCCGGCGGCAGCGTGAAACTCACGCGGCAGCCCTGGCCTGGCGCAGATTCGCAGCGGATGCCACCGCCGTGGCGCTCGACGATGCGGCGCGTGAGCGCCAGGCCCGTGCCCAGGCCTTCGAATTCGAGCGAGTGGTGCTGGCGCTGGAACAGCATGAAGAGCTTGTCCGATGCGCGCCGGTCAAACCCCACGCCGTTGTCGTGGACGTGGAGCACACGCTTGCCGTCGGCGCCGTCGCGCCAGCCGACCTCGATCACCGGGCGCTCGACGCCGCGCGTGAACTTCAAGGCGTTGTCCAGCAGATGGGAGAAGGCCTGCGAGAGCAGCATCGGGTCGCCGCGCACGCCGGGCAATCGGCCGTCGATGCGCCAGTCGACCATGGCCGCGTGGGCGTGACGGCTCAGGTGGGCGAGCACGCCCTGCACCAGAGGCGCCAGGGGAACGAAGCGCAGCTCCAGCGGCACGCGCGACAGGCGTGCGAATTCGAGCAGCGCGTCGATCATGCCGTTCACGCCATCGATGGCGACCAGGGCCGATTGCGTGTACTCCGCCTGCAAGACGTCGTGGGACCTCTGCGTGTGCTCGCGCATCAGGCGCAGGTAGCCCCTGGCCTGGCGCAGCGGCCCGCGCAGGTCGTGCGACAGGATCTGCGTGAAGGCGTCGATGTCGCGCATGGCCATGGCGTGCGAGCGCGTGCGCGACTCCAGGCGTGCCCGGAGGTCTTCGGCGTGCGTGTAGGGCACCAGCGCCTCGCGGTCCTGCCAGCGCGACAGGTCGAGCACCATGGTGTCGAAGCCCAGATACAGGCCGCTCGGATCGACCAGGGGCATGCCCATGAGCAAGGCCGAGAAGCGCTCGCCGGTGTGGCGTTGCAGCGCCAGCCGCAGCTCGCGCATCTGGCCGCTCTGGCGCATGCCTTCCACGAAGGCATCGAGCTCGCCCGCGCGCTCGTCGTATTCGGAAACGCCCAGGAAATGCACCAGCGGCGCCATGGCAGAGGACTGAGCGCCGAACCACTCGTGCGCCGTGGTGTTGGCGCTGTGCACCAGGCCATCCGCGGTGATCAGCAGCAGCGCACAGGGAAGGCGATCCCCGGGTGGCAGCGGCCACTCGGCCACCGGCAACACGGAGAGCAGGGGTCGGTTCAACACGGCAGGCAATCAATCAGCGCAACGCGCCCTTGCGCGTGTTCGCCGCATGATGCAGCGTTCGGGCACACGGCGCCAGCGCCTGGGCGCCGCCTCGACCTGTCAGAACTGTCAGGTGCGCACGCGGCCGTCGCCAGTGAGCATCGACAACTCCGCGAAGCGCGAGGCCACGTGGTTGTCGGCACCGAGCGAGATGCTGAAGCCGCCGAAGCTGGTGTCGCCGATGGCTTCGAGGCCGTTCACCAGCGTGTCGGCATTGAGGCGCCCGGACGCACGGCGCGCGCCCTCGGCGAACAGCCGCGCGGCCAGGAATCCTTCGAGGCTGGAGTAGTTGGGCTGCACCTTGTTGCCCCCGCGCGCGATGGCGTCGAGGAACTCGCGCGTGACGGGCCGCGTGGTGGAGAACGGGTTGGGCACCACCTGCGAGATGGCCACGCCCGCGCCGTCCTTGCCGAGTTCGTCGGCCAGGGCCTGCGTGCCCACGAAGGACACGTTGAAGAAGGTGCCGCCGAAGCCGGCCTTGCGCGCCTCGCGCACGAAGGCCGCGCAGGAGGCGTAGGCGCTGATCTGCACCACGGCCTGCGGCTTGGCCGCGACGATGGTGGACACCGCCTTGGCCACGTCCACCGAGTTGCGCTCCACCGTGGCGGTGGCCTTGGGCTTGAGCTTGCGCTGCTCCAGCGCGAGCGTCACGCCGTCCAGGCCGGCCTTGCCGTACGAGTCGTTCTGGTGGAACACCGCGATGTCGTTGAGTCCGAGGCTGGTGAGCTGACGCACGATCAGCGCGGTCTCGTCGTTGTACGAGGCGCGCAGGTGAAAGACCAGGCGGTTGAAGGGCTGGCGCAGGCCCATGGCACCGGTGAAGGGCGCGACGAAGGGCGCGCCGTCCTTGAGGGCCAATGGCAGCGCCGCCAGGCTGGTGGGCGTGCCGATGTAGCCGAACAGCGCGGTGCATCCGCGCGAGAGCAACTGACGCGTGTTCTCGGCGCAGCGCTCGGGTTCGTAGCCGTCGTCGAGCTTGGCGATCTCGATGCGCTGGCCGCCCACACCGCCCTGCTGGTTGAGCAGGTCGAAGTAGAGCTGCGCGCCCGCATTGAACTGGATGCCCAGTTGCGCGGCCGGCCCGCTGAACGCGGCCGACTGGCCCAGCACGATGCGGTTGTTCTGCGCCAGCAGCGCCGGCGCGGCCAGGCCGGCGGCGGTACCGATGGCGCTGGCGGCGAAGGCGCGGCGGCTCAGGCCGGTGGCGCACGGTGGCGTCGTGGGTCGCATGGCAAGGCTCCTGGGATCGGTGGCGTGCCTCTCGGCACGGATACCGGGCATCGGTATCCAGACGTGTCGCATGCTACCGATCGTTCAGGCCTGAAAGGCCACGCTCACCGGGCCAGGGCCACCGTTGATCGCTCCATCGCCGAAACCGGCGTCAGAACCGCCGCGTGAGCTCGATGCCCGCCGACAGCGAGCGCCCCGCGCCCGGTTCGAAGAAGCGGCCGTTGCCCTCGTTGACGATGACCGAGCCCGCGTGGCGGCGGTCCGTCAGGTTGTCCAGGCGCACGAACTGCCGCCAGGTCCAGGGGCCGGTGCTCTGCTCGAAGCGCGCACCCAGAGCGAACAGGGTGTACGCCTCGGCCGCGTCGGTGTTCAGGTCGTTCACGTACACGCGCCCGCTGCGCCGCGCCTCCAGCGTGAACACGCCGCCGATGGGGGCTGCCCAACGTGGCGTCCAGGCCACCTGAGCGAAGAACTGCTGCGCGGGCAGCCCCGGCATGCGATGGCCCGCCGGAATCGGCGTGGGCGCGTTCACGTTGGGGCACAGCGTCATGGTGCAGGTGAGGAAGCCGTCGCGGTAGCGCGCGCTCATCGCCGTGTAAGCGCTGGTCAGCGTGAACTCGTCCACCGCCCACTCGCCCGACAACTCCAGCCCCTGGCGTTCGGTGCGCCCGGCGTTCTGGAACGTGGAGCGCCCACCGGTGTTGTTCTGCACCACGATCTCGTCGCGCGTGCGGATGTCGAACAGCGTGGCGGTCCACAGGCCATCGGCGTGGCGGCCACGCAGGCCGATCTCGGCGCTGGTGCTGCGCGCGGCATTGAGGTCGGTGTTGAGCCCGGCGCCACCGCCGCTGCGGTATGCGGCCTCGTTGAGCGTGGGTGTCTCCAGCCCGCGCCCCACGCTGCCGAACGCCTGCAAGCCGGGCGCCAGGCGCCAGCGCGCACCGACCACCGGCAGCGTGCCGCTGTAGCGCGCGCTGCCGCTGTCGTCGCCATTGGCGAGGAAGCGGTCGTTCGATTCGAAGCGCGTGCGCACGCGGCGCACGCCGCCTTCGAGCGTCCAGTCCTCGCGCGTCCAGGCGGCGCGCAGGTATGGGTCCAGCGTGTCGGCGCGGTTGGTCTCGTCGCGCCGCAGGGTGCCTTGCACGCCGAGCGTGGGGCCGACGAAGTTGTTGTAGCCACGGCGGGCGTCGTTCTGGCGGTCCATGGCCAGGCCCGCGCTCAGGTCGAGCTCGCCGCCCTGCCACTCGCGCTGCAGGCGCCAGCGCGCGTTGAAGCCCCAGTAGTCGCGGTCCAGGTCGATCACGCCGCCCGAGCTGCCCGGCGCGGCCTGCGCGCCGGTGGGAATGGACTGGAACTGCACCACGCGGCGCTGGCCCGCGTAGCCCATCAGCTCCACGCGGTGGCCGCCACCGAGCGACTGGTCCCAGGCCAGGCCGGCCTGCGTCTGCGAGACCGACTTGCGCGTGTTGAAGTTGGTGGCGCTGGCGTCGGTCTGCGTGGGGTCGGCGTCGAACTGCGCGCGCGTCAGGCCCAGCGGGTCGAGCGAGAAGGCGCTCTGGCGGTTGAACACCAGCGTGGTGCGGCCGCCCTCGTGCGCGCGCGACAGCTTGGCGTTGGCCGTGCTACGGTGCGCGGCCGACTGCGGCCGCTGGCCATCGGTCTCGAAGCGGCCCGCATCCAGCGCGTAGGACCAGCCGGGCGCTTCGGCCGTGCCGGTCTGCCCGGCCACCTGGGTGGACAGGCGCCACAGGCCATCGGGCCCGGCGGCCAGGCCGGTGCGCCATTCGCCCGGGCGCGGCCCATCCTGCGTGTAGAGCAGGATGGCGCCGCCGCTGGAGGCGCCATAGAGCGCAGCGAAGGGCCCGCGCACCACCTCGATGCGGTCGGCGCTGCCGAGCGGGAAGTTGGCGGCCTGGCCGGAGCCATCGGGCGCGCTGGCGGGAATGCCGTCCACGAACAGGCGCACGCCGCGCACCCCGAACGTGGCGCGCGAGCCGAACCCGCGAATGGACACCTGCAGGTCCTGCGCGTAGTTCTCGCGGTTGCGGATCACCAGGCCCGGCACGCGGCCCAGGCCTTCGGACAGGTTGATCTGCAACTGGCCCTCGCGCAGCTCGCGGCCGTCGACCACGTCCACGCTGGCGCTGCCCAGCCCGCGCTGCGCGGCATCGGCGCTGCCGCGGATGACCACGGGCGCGAGGGCGCCGCCATCGGCGGCCGGCGTGGATTGGGCCAAGGCGCCCAGGGGCAGGCACAGCAGCGCGCCCGCGGCGCGCACGTCGGTGAAAAACATCATGGCAACTGCACGCTCACTTGCATGGCCGCGTACCACGCGGCCAGGTTCTGGATCTCGGCATCGGTCAGGGGTTTGGCGATCACGGACATGACGTCGTGCGAGCGTTTGCCGCTGCGGTAGTTCTTGAGTTGTTCGACGAGGTAGATCTCGGGCTGCCCCGCCAGGTGCGGCGCGTTGGGCTGCATCGACAGGCCGTTGGGCCCGTGGCAGACCGCGCAGACCGCATCGGCCTTGGCGCGGCCCGCCGCGAGGTCCCCGGCAATCGCCGTACCCGCCACGAGGGCCAGCCCGAGCAGAAGGCTTCTTGCCACCATCAGGGCGCGTAGCTCACGCGGTAGATGGCGCCCACGTAGTCGTCCGAAATCAGGATCGAGCCGTCCTTCATCTGCGCCACGTCCACGGGCCGTCCCTTGTACACGCCGTTCGTATCGAGCCAGCCCTCGGCGAAGACCTCGCTCGCGCCGGCCGTGCCATCGGCCTTGAGCGGGACGAAGTTGATCAGCGCGCCGCTGGGCTTGGTGCGGTTCCACGAGCCGTGCGCGGCCACGAAAATGCCGCCCTGGTACTTCGCGGGAAACTGCTTGCCGCTGTAGAACGTCATGCCCAGCTGCGCCTGGTGCGCGGGAAACTCCACCTGCGGCGCGATGGCGTTGGCTGGCTCCTTCATGTCCTTCAGGTCGGGCGCCGCGGGCGAGCCCGCCACCTTGAATCTGGCGCCGTTCCAGTAGGGGTAGCCGAAGTGCTCGCCCGCCTTGGTGGAGCGGTTGAGCTCGCCGGGCGGCACGTCATCGCCCAGGCCATCGGTCTGGTTGTCGGTCCACCACACCGTCTTGTCCTTGGGGTTGATGTCCATGCCCACCGAGTTGCGCACGCCGCGCGCGTAGACCTCGCGCTTCGATCCGTCGAAGGCGTTCATGCGCACCACGCCGCCAATGCCCAGCCGGTCGTAGAGCTCGAGCTTGCCCGCCGGCTGCACGTTGTGCGGCTGGCCCACGGTGATGTAGAGCGTGCCGTCGTCGGCCACGCGGCACACGCGCGCGCCATGGTTGAAGGACTCCTCGTCCTCCGGGATCAGCTTGCCCTGCGGCACCACCTCGATCACGGCCACGTCGGGGCCTTCGTAGAAGAACTCGGCGGCGGGGAAGTTGAGCACGCGGTTGTGCTCCACCACGATCAGGAAGCCGTCCTTGGTCCAGCACACGCCGTTGGGCACCTTGAAATTGAGCGAGGGCGCGAAGGGTTTCACCTCGTCGGCCACGCTGTCGCCGTTGCGGTCGGTCACCGCCCACACGCGCGTCTTGCGCGTGCCCACAAACAGCATGTTGGTGTTGGGCGCCACAGCCATGTGGCGCGCGTCGGGCACCACGGCGTAGAGCTCGATCTTGAAGCCCGCGGGCAGCTTCACGTTCTTCAGGTTGGCCTTGATGGCCTCGGCGTTGCGGCCTTCCTGCGGCACGGGCGGGATGTTCAGGTCCGTGCCCGAGACCTTGAACTGCTTGAGCGCCTGCAGGTTGTCCCTGCCGGCCTGGGCGGAGGCGGACGTGATCAGTCCGCACAGCAGCCACGCTGTGATGAGCGGAATCGTCTTCATGTGTCTCCTCGTTGGTGGAACCCGATCGGGTCGGGCGAACTCATTGTGGGTGCGGTGTTTGCCGCGCCACAAGGGGCGCGGCAATATCCCACTCCCACCTGTGCCTGTTGTGTGACGAAATGGAACACCCCACCCACCGTGGCCTGAACCGGCGCACCGTGCTCGGCCTGGGCCTCGCGCCGTTCCCGCTCGCCCGGGCCCAGCCGGCCGGCGCCGTCCTGCAGCGCAGCATCGCCAGCACGGGCGAGGCCATTCCCGCCATCGGCCTGGGCAGCTGGATCACCTTCAACGTGGGCAACGACCCGCAAGGCCGCGCGCAATGCGCCGCGGTGGTGCGCGCCTTCTTCGCCGACGGCGGGCGCCTGATCGACAGCTCGCCCATGTACGGCTCCTCGCAAGCCGTGATCGGGCAGGCGCTGGCCTCGCTGGGCGGGCCGCCACCGCTGTTCTCGGCCGAGAAGGTCTGGACGGGCAGCGCCGCGCGCGGCCCGGCGCAGATCGAACAATCGCGCGCGCACTGGGGCGTGCCACGCTTCGACCTGATGCAGGTGCACAACCTGCTGGCCTGGGAAGAGCACCTGCCGATGCTGCAGCGCATGAAGGCCAGCGGACAGTTGCGCTGCGTCGGCATCACCACCTCCGAGGGCCGGCGCCACGACGAACTGGAGCGGATCCTGCGCACGCAGACGCTCGACTTCGTGCAGCTCACCTACAACCCCCTGGACCGCGAGGCCGAACAGCGCCTGCTGCCGCTGGCGCAGCAGCGCGGCGTGGCGGTGATCGTCAACCGCAGCTTTCGCGAAGGCCAGCTCACGCGGGCGCTGGCGCGCCACCCCCTGCCCGGTTGGGCCGCCGAGCTCGGCGCCAGCAGTTGGGCCCAGCTCATCCTGAAGTTCGTGCTGGCCCACCCAGCCGTGACCTGCGCCATCCCCGCCACGCGGCAGGTGGCGCACGTGCGCGAGAACCTGGCCGCCGCGCGCGGGCCGCTGCCCGACGCGGCGCAGCGCGAACGCATCGCGCGCGCGATCGGCGCGCTGTAGGGGCCGTCGATGAGCGAGTGGTGGACCTACCGTCCTTCCGACTTCCTGATGTTCGCGCCCGACACCTACTGGCGCCTGTTCGAGCTGCACAACGCCGCCTGGTGGCCGCTGGGGTTGCTGGCCAACGTGCTGGTGCTGGCCTTGTCGCTCGCACTGTGGCAAGGGCATCCGCGCGCCGCGCGCCTGGGCACCGGCCTGATGGCCGCGCTGAGCGCGCTGGTGGCCTGGGGCTTCGTGTGGCGGCTCTATGTGCCCATCAACTGGGGCGCGCAGGCGCTGGTGGGCCTGTACCTGATCGCGGCGCTGGGCTGGTTGCTGCTGTCGGGTGCAGCAGCGGTGGCGCGGCGCGCGCGCGTGGGCACCCTGCTGCTGCTCATGGCCGCGCTGTCCTGGCCACTCATGGCGCTGGCGGACGGGCGCCCCTTCGTGCAGGCCGAGCTCATCGGCCTGGCACCCGACCCCACGGCGGTGGCGGGCCTGGGCCTGCTGCTGCATGTGCGGCCAGACTCGCGCGCGGGACATGGGCTGTGGTGGGTATTGCTGGCGCTGGGCGTGCTGGTCTGCCTGATCAGCGCTGCCACGCTGGCCACCATGGAGCAGGGTCTGGCGTTCGCCCCGCTCGCGGCGGCGGCGATCGCGCTGGGTGCCGCGCTGGCCCGACGGAACAGGCCACGGCACCGCAGCGACGCCGTGGCCTGATGCGCCGCGCGAGCGCGCGGCACAGGTGCGGCGATCAGGCGGCTTGCGGCAGCAGCGCGGCCTTGCGGCGGCGGCGCACCAGGCCGGCCACAGCGCCCAGTCCGGCCAGCAGCATGGCGTAGCTTTCGGGCTCGGGCACGGGGCTCGCGAAGGCCGTGCGGCCCGGGCTGCCGATGTCGCCCAGGCTGTTGACCCAGGAGCCTTCGATGTCGCCCACGGCCGAGAACACCCATTGCGACACGTCGTTCGCGCCCAGCGCGCCGGCGCTGGTGGCGTGGCCGCTGATGCCGCGCGTGCGCGGGTCGCTGCCGTAGGTGAGGCGGTCCACCAGCTGGCCGGCGCCATCGAAGAGGTTGATCTCGTCGCCGTTGCCCAGGTTGTTGGTGTACGGGCCCCAGACCTTCACGCTCGGGTCCAGGTTCCAGATGCTGCGGAAGGTGTTGGGGTTCATCTCGGTGATGATCACCGACTCGCCCGGCGCCACGATGCCGAAGGCCGACAGCGGGAAGGTCCCCGCCGCGCGCGAATCGTCGTCGTAGCTCCAGCCGCTGAAGTCCACCGCGGTGGGGCCCAGGTTGGTGAATTCGATGAACTCCCGGTCGGTGCTGCCGGCGCCCTGGTACATCCACTCGGTGATCACCACGCCGGTGGTGGCGGCGAACGAACTGCAGGCGGCGAAGGCGGCCACGGCGAGGGCGGCGAGTTGCTTTTTCATGGTCAGGCTCCTGTGGGAAGAAGGGACGAAGGACGGGGGTCAGGCGTTGCGGCGACGGCGCGTGACACCGGCGACGGCGGCCAGACCGGCCAGCAACATCGCGTAGGTCTCGGGCTCGGGCACCGGGGCGGTGAGGATGTAGACGAAGGGCGATTCGTCGGTGATGAAGATCGTGCCGTCGGCGGCGATGGTCACGCCCTCGGCGATGCCGCTGAGGGTGGTGAAGGCAAAGGAGCTGAGCACCTGGCCGGTGCGCGTCACCTCCAGCAGGCGCTGCGATTCCTGGCTGTAGATCAGCAGGTGGTCGGCAAAGCTGGCGCCGGTGAAGCCGCTGAGCACCTGCACGTCCGACAGGTCGGCCACGCCGAGGCTGGGCGTGAACAGGCTGCTCATGCTGTGCGTGCCGTTGGCGAAGTCGATGCCGCCGTACTGAACGGCCTGCGGGTTCTTTTCCTTCACCGCCACGAACTGGCCGCTGGCCCGGTCGTAGGAGATGCCTTCGATGCCCTCGTTGCCCACGGTGGCGCCCAGGGAGACGGTCTGCAGCGAGCCGCGCGAGACGCTGCCGCCCGACTGGTAGCTCAGCTTGTAGACGTCCTGGAGGCGTTCCTCGCCGATGACGAACTCGCCGTTGCCGATGTAGGTCAAGGCCTCGGTGTCGTCGAAGCCGGTGAGGCGCATGCTGCCCAGTACCGTGCCGTCGCGCGCCACCTCGGTGATGTACTCGCCCTCGTCGCCCACCACGAACAGGGTGTTGGTGTCCCAGTTCCAGGTGATGGCCGAGGACTCCGAGGCGGTGCCGGGCAGCGCGAAGCTCGAGGTGAGCGTGTAGCGCGACAGGTCCAGGGCCTGGGCCTGCGCGGCCACGGGGATGAAGGAAGCACTCAGGAGCGCAATGGCCGCCGCCACACGCTTGAACGAAAGGGAGGGCATGGTCTGGTCTCGCTGGTATGTCCGGGAAAGGTCCCCGGACGATTCTGGAAACCGAACATGAACAGATGAAACAATCGAGACCTCTTCGAATGGTCCCATCGGACCATGGGCCGGAACTTCCGACATGAGCCTCCATCCCCCCCGCGTCCTCAGCATCGCCGGCAGCGACTCCGGCGGCGGCGCCGGCATCCAGGCCGACCTCAAGACCATGGGCGCGCTGGGCTGCTTCGGCATGACCGCCATCACCGCGATCACCGCGCAGAACACCCAAGGCGTGCGCGCCATCCAGGCGCTGCCCGCGGCCTTGCTCGAACAGCAGATCGATGCCGTCGTCGAGGACATCGGCGTGGACGCGGTCAAGATCGGCATGCTGCACGACCCCGAGGTGGTGCGCGCGGTGGCGCGCGCCATCGATCGCCACCAACTGCAGCGCGTGGTGCTCGACCCGGTGATGGTGGCCACCAGCGGCGACCGCCTGATCGCCCCGGACACCATGGCCGTGCTGGTGGCCGAGCTGTTCCCGCGCGTCACGGTGATCACGCCCAACCTCGACGAAGCCGGCTGGTTCGTGGGCCACGCGATCCCCACGGCCGACGCGCTGGAGAGCGCCGCGCGCGAGCTGCGCGCGCTGGGCGCGCGCGGCGTGTTGCTCAAGGGCGGCCACCTCAGCGGCCCGGTGCTCACCGATCTGCTGCTGGAAGGCGACAGCGTCACGCGCTGGGCTGGCGAGCGCATCGACACCCCCAACACCCACGGCACGGGCTGCACCCTCTCCAGCGCCATCGCCTGCGGGCTGGCGCGCGCCCTCCCACTGGCCGACGCCGTGGCCCAGGCGCGCGACTATGTGCGCGCCGCACTGCACGCATCGGCGCAGTGGCGCCTGGGCCGCGGCCACGGGCCGCTGAACCACGGCTTCTCGCCCCTGCCCACCACCGGTCACGCGCAAGAGCGCTAAGCTTTCAACCTGTCACCCGTTCTCATCAAGGAGCCCCCATGAGCAAGAAGACCGCCAAACCCGTCATGGCCGTGAACATCGGCATCAGCGAAAAGGACCGCGCCGCCATCGCCAAGGGCCTGAGCCACCTGCTGGCCGATACCTACACGCTGTACCTCACCACGCACAACTTCCACTGGAACGTGACGGGCCCCATGTTCAACAGCCTGCACGCCATGTTCATGCAGCAGTACACCGAGCTGTGGAACGCGGTCGACCCCATCGCCGAGCGCATCCGCTCGCTGGGCCACGTGGCGCCCGGCAGCTACGCCGACTTCGCCAAGCTCAGCTCGCTGCCCGACGCACCCGCCACACCGCCCAAGGCGCTGGAGATGGTCGCCATCCTGGCCAAGGGCCACGAAGGCGCGGCGCGCACCGCGCGCGCCATGTTCGATCTGGTCGACAAGGCCAGCGACGAGCCCACCGCCGACGTGCTGGTGCAGCGCCTCACGGTGCACGAGCAGACCGCGTGGATGCTGCGCTCCCTTCTGGAAGAGT
>NZ_DATIGV010000115.1:0-14464 GCF_035481345.1 Hydrogenophaga sp.
TTCCAGCCCGGCACCTGGCACCACCCGCGCACCAACCGCCTGGTGCGCCTGCGCGGCTGCGAGGTCGGCTACGAATTCCTGCGCGGCAAGCGCCGCACCATCGGCCTGAGCGTGGGCACCGAAGGCCTGAGCGTGCGCGCGCCGCGCTGGAGCACGCTGGGCGACGTCGAGGCCGTGCTGCAGGAAAAAGCCGGCTGGGTGCTCGACAAGCTGGCCGAGGCGCGCGAGCGCGCCGAGCGCCAGGCCAGTTCGCGCATCCGCTGGGCCGACGGCGTTCAACTGCCGCTGCTCGGCGAGCCCGCGCGCCTGCTGCTGGACCCGGCGCACGGCTTCTCTGGGCGCGGTGGCGCCTTCGATGCCGCCACGCGCACGCTGCGCATCGGCTTGCCGCACCACGCCAACGAGGCGCAGATCCGCGACGCCGCGCAGGCCTGGCTCATGCGCCACGCCCGCGCGGTGTTCACGCAGCGGCTCGACCTCTTCGCGCCGCGCCTGGGCGTGCAGTGGACGAAGCTGAGCCTGTCCAACGCCGACACGCGCTGGGGCAGCGCCAGCGCCGACGGCCGCATCCGCCTCAACTGGCGGCTCATCCACCTGTCGATGGACATGATCGACTACGTGGTGGTGCACGAACTGAGCCACCTGCACCACATGGACCACAGCCCGCGCTTCTGGGACGTGGTCGCCAGCGTGATGCCCGACCACGCCGCGCGCCGCCGCGCGCTCAAGGACGCGGCGCTGCCCCTCAGCGAAGGCTGAAGCGCCAGACCCCGTCCTCGCCGCGCACGCGGGCCAGCGTGCCCGCGTGCCACAGCCGGTTCAGGTGGGCCACCGCCTCGCCCATGGCGAAGGTGGTCTGGTGCAGATCCAGCTGGCGCTGGAACAGCACCGGCAGGGCCTCGTAGGCGCTCAAGGGCTTGTCGCGGCAAGCGGTCACCACCTCGGCCAGGCGCTCTTCATGGTGCGCGTGCAGTTGGGCGATGCGCTCGTGCAGCCCGGTGAAGGGTCGCCCGTGCGAAGGCAGCACCAGGGTCGACTCGGGCAGCGGCAGGAACTTGTCGATCGAATCGAGAAAGAGCTTGAGCGAGTCGGCCTCGGGCTCCTGCTCGTACACGCTCACGTTGGTGGAGATGCGCGGCAGCACCATGTCGCCGCTGATGAGCACGCCCAGGGTCTCGCACCACAGGGCGATGTGCTCGGGTGCGTGGCCGTAGCCGCTGATGCAGCGCCAGTCGTGCCCGCCGATGGGCACCACCATCCCGTCGAGCAGGCGGCGCGACTGCGCCGGCACGGCCGGCACCAGGCTGGGGTAGTAGCCGGCGCGCGCCCGCACCTTGGCCACGGCCTCGGGATCCGTCAGGCCGTGGCTCGCGAAATAGGCGGCGGCCGCGTCGCCGCCAAAGCCGGTGGTGGTCTGTGTGCCCAGGCGGGCCATCACGTAGTCGGTGGCGCTGATCCACATACGGCAGTTCCACTTTTCGCACAACCAGTGCGCCAGGCCGATGTGGTCCGGGTGCATGTGCGTGACGATCACACGCAGCACGGGAAGGCCGTCCAGTTCGTTCGCGAACACCTGCTCCCACTGCGCCTTGGCTTCGTCGCGCGCGATGCAGCAATCGACCACCGTCCAGCCCTCGCGGCCGTCCAGCGTGTCGCGCAGCAGCCAAAGGTTGATGTGGTCCAGGGCGAAGGGCAGGGTCATGCGGATCCACTTCACGCCGGGCGCCACTTCCAGGGCGCGGCCGGGCTCGGGCATGGCGGTCCCCAGCGGGTAGTGCAGGCGGGCTTCGAGCTGGTCGCGGGTGGGGCTCATGGCGTGGGGGGATGTTTTCAGTAAGATGCGCGCGCTTTGACGTTGACGTAAACGTCAAGAAAAGGGCATTCTACGGAGCCGCTGCCTCATTCACTGTCCGTCACCCGACACCGGTTCATGGCCACCAATCCCACCTACACCATCAGCGACCTGGCGCGCGAGTTCGACCTGACCACGCGCGCCATCCGCTTCTACGAAGACGTGGGCCTGTTGCAGCCGCTGCGCGAGGGGCCGGGTGGGCGCAACCGCGTCTACAGCGCGCGCGACCGCACGCGGCTCAAGCTCACGCTGCGCGCCAAGCGCCTGGGCCTCTCGCTCACCGAGGCGCGCGACATCATCGACATGTACGACAGCCCGCGCGACACTGGGCCGCAGCTGCGCAAATTCCTCGCCGTGCTGGCCGAGCACCGCCGCCAGCTCGAGGAACAGATGGCCGACCTGGTGGCCAACCTCGACGAGGTCAAGACGCACGAGAAGGAAGCGCGCGCGCTGCTCAACAAGATCGAGCGCAAGGGCGCTTGAACCGGCCACGGCCTGCCCGACCATCGGTTTGACGTTTACGTAAACGTCAACCTAGAATCGCTGGCTTTTCCATCTTCCGGCCCACACCGATGAGCACCCCCTTCCAGGCCCAGGACCCGAACTTCGAGGCTCGCGTGCGCGACAGCTTTGCGCGCCAGGCGGCCATGGGCACGCTGGGTGCCGCGCTGGCCGAGGTGGCGCCGGGCCGGGTGGTCATCACACTGCCCTGGGCCGCGCACCTCACGCAGCAGCATGGCTTCCTGCACGCCGGCATGGTGTCCACCGCGCTCGACTCGGCCTGCGGCTATGCGGGCTTCTCGCTCATGCCGGCCGACGCGGCCGTGCTGACCATCGAATTCAAGATCAACCTGCTGGCCCCGGCGCAGGGCGAGTCCTTCCGCATGGTCGGCACGGTCATCAAGCCCGGGCGCACCGTCACCGTGGCCGAAGGCCAGGCCTTCGCGCTGCACGGTGGCAAGGAAAAACTCGTGGCCACCATGGGCTGCACCCTCATGACCGTGCTCGGCCGCGAGAACGTGCGCGGCTGAGCCCCACACCATCGACCCAGGAGACACCCCATGACCTCATTGCCCGGCCTGAACTTCCAGCTCGGTGACGACATCGACGCCCTGCGCGACGCCGTGCGCGACTTCGCGCAGGCCGAGATCGCGCCACGCGCGGCCGAGATCGACCGCAGCGACCAGTTCCCCATGGACCTGTGGCGCAAAATGGGCGAGCTCGGCGTGCTCGGCATCACCGTGCCCGAGGCCTATGGCGGCGCCAACATGGGCTACCTCGCGCACATGGTGGCCATGGAAGAGATCAGCCGCGCCAGCGCCTCGGTGGGTCTCTCCTACGGCGCGCACTCCAACCTCTGCGTCAACCAGATCAAGCGCAACGGCAACGACGCGCAGCGCCAGAAGTACCTGCCCAAGCTCATCAGCGGCGAACACGTGGGCGCGCTCGCCATGAGCGAGCCCGGCGCCGGCTCCGACGTGATCAGCATGAAGCTCAAGGCCGAGGACAAGGGTGGCTACTACCTGCTCAACGGCAGCAAGATGTGGATCACCAACGGCCCCGACGCCGACACGCTCGTGGTCTACGCCAAGAGCGAGCCCGAGCTCGGCGCGCGCGGCGTCACCGCCTTCCTCATCGAGAAGGGCATGAAGGGTTTTTCCATCGCGCAAAAGCTCGACAAGCTGGGCATGCGCGGCAGCCACACCGGCGAGCTGGTCTTCCAGAACGTCGAGGTGCCGGCCGAGAACATCCTGGGCGGCCTCAACAACGGCGCCAAGGTGCTGATGAGCGGGCTCGACTACGAGCGCGCCGTGCTCACCGGCGGGCCGCTGGGCATCATGCAGGCGGTGATGGACAACGTGGTGCCCTACATCCACGACCGCAAGCAATTCGGCCAGAGCATCGGCGAGTTCCAGCTCATCCAGGGCAAGGTGGCCGACATGTACACCGTGCTGCAGGCCGCGCGCAGCTTTGCCTACACCGTGGCCAAGAACCTGGACATGCTGGGCAGCGAGCACGTGCGCCAGGTACGCAAGGACTGCGCCTCGGTGATCCTGTGGACCGCCGAGAAGGCCACCTGGATGGCCGGCGAGGGCGTGCAGATCTTCGGCGGCAACGGCTACATCAACGACTACCCGCTGGGCCGCCTCTGGCGCGACGCCAAGCTCTACGAGATCGGTGCCGGCACCAGCGAGATCCGCCGCATGTTGATCGGCCGCGAGCTGTTCGCGGAAACCATGTGAATAGCCCCGGCTCGCCGACCCCACGACAATGGCTCCCATGAGCGACAACCTTCAACACCTCCTGGACCACAACCGGCGCTGGGCAGCCCAGATCGAGGCGGAACGCCCCGGCTTCTTCACCAAGCTCTCGCAGCAGCAGAGCCCGCGCTACATGTGGATCGGCTGCTCCGACAGCCGCGTGCCCGCGAACCAGATCACCGGCCTGGACCCGGGCGAGGTGTTCGTGCACCGCAACGTGGCCAACGTGGTCGTGCCCACCGACCTCAACTGCCTGTCTACCGTGCAGTTCGCGGTCGACGTGCTCAAGGTGGAGCACCTGATGGTGGTCGGCCACTACGGCTGCGGTGGCGTGCTCGCCGCTCTGCGCGACACCCGCGTGGGCCTGGCGGACAACTGGCTGCGCCACATCAAGGACGTGCGCGACAAGCACATCGGCCTGTTGGGCGCCTTGCCCGAGGCGCAGCGCCATGACGCGCTGTGCGAACTCAACGTCATCGAACAGGTGATGAACACCGTGCAGACCACGGTGGTGCAGGACGCCTGGGACCGCGGTCAGGCGGTCACCCTGCACGGCTGGGTCTATGGCCTCAAGGACGGCTTGCTGCAGGACCTCTTCATGACCGTGCGCGGCAACGCCGACGTCGACAAGGCCTACCGCAAGGCCGTGGCCGAAGTCGGCATGCGCCAGCGCTGAACCCGAACCCCTCGAACCAGGAGCACACCCATGTCCGATTCCATCGTCATCCTCGGCGCCGCGCGCACGCCCATGGGCGCCTTTCAGGGCGACTTCTCTGCGCTGGCCGCGCACGACCTCGGCGGCGCCGCCATCAAGGCCGCCCTTGAACGCAGTGGCGTCGATCCGAAAAGCGTCGACGAGGTGCTGTTCGGCAACTGCCTGATGGCCGGCCAGGGCCAGGCGCCCGCGCGGCAAGCCGCGCTCAAGGGCGGGCTGCCGCTGTCCACCGGCGCCGTCACGCTGTCCAAGATGTGCGGCTCGGGCATGAAGGCCACCATGCTCGCGCACGACATGCTCATGGCGGGCAGTGCGCAGGTCATGGTCTCTGGCGGCATGGAGAGCATGACCAACGCGCCGTACCTGCTGCAGAAGGGCCGCGGCGGCTACCGCATGGGCCACGACAAGATCTTCGACCACATGATGCTCGACGGCCTGGAAGACGCCTACGAGCCCGGCCGCAGCATGGGCACCTTCGGCGAAGACTGCGCCGCCAAGTACCAGTTCACGCGCGAGCAGCAGGACGCCTTTGCCACCGCCTCGGTGTCGCGCGCCAAGGCCGCCACCGACAGTGGCGCCTTCGCCAAAGAGATCACCCCCGTCACCGTGAAGGACCGCAGCGGCGAGCGCGTGGTCTCCATCGACGAAGGCCCGGGCAAGATCAAGCTCGACAAGATCCCCGCGCTCAAGCCCGCCTTCAAGAAGGACGGCACCATCACCGCCGCCTCCAGCTCCTCCATCAACGACGGCGCGGCCGCGCTGGTGCTGGCCAAGGACTCCACCGCGAAAAAACTGGGCGCCAAACCGATCGCTCGCATCGTGGGCCACACCACGCACGCGCAGGAACCCAACTGGTTCACCACCGCCCCCGTGTACGCCACGCAGAAGCTGCTGGCCGCCACCGGCTGGAAGGTGGAAGACGTCGACCTGTGGGAGGTGAACGAGGCCTTCGCCGTGGTGCCCATGGCGCTGATGGCCGAACTCAAGGTGTCGCACGACAGGCTCAACGTCAACGGCGGCGCCTGCGCCCTGGGCCACCCCATCGGCGCCAGCGGCGCGCGCATCCTGGTCACGCTGATCCACGCGCTGCAGGCGCGCGGTGGCAAGAAGGGCATCGCCACGCTGTGCATCGGCGGCGGCGAAGCCACCGCCATGGCGATAGAACTGGTCTGATCGGCGCACCGTGGCCACGGTCCTCGTCATCGGCGCCTCGCGCGGCATCGGCCTCGAATTCGTGGGCCAGTACCGGGAGGCCGGTGATCGGGTGATCGCCACCGCGCGCGACGACGCGGGCCTTGCGCGCCTGCGCGACCTCGGCGCCGAGGCCTTGCGCGTCGACGTGGCCGACCCCGCCAGCGTGAGTGGCCTGGCCTGGCAGCTCGATGGCGAGAAGCTCGACGTGGCTCTGTACGTGGCCGGCGTGTTCCCGCAGGGCAGCGCCGCGTCGCCGCCCACGCGCGAGGCCTTCGACCACGCCATGCACGCCAACCTGCTGGGCGCCATGCAGGTGATCCCGCAGGTGGCGCCGCTGGTGGAGGCCGCGCGCGGCCGCTTCGCCTTTCTCTCCAGTGCCATGGCGCAGATCGCCGGCGTGTCCGACAGCCGAGGCTGGGTGTACCGCGCCAGCAAGGCCGCGCTGAACATGGCGGTGGCCGCGGCCCAGCACGACTACCCCGAGGCCATCCTCGTCGCCATCTCGCCCGGCTGGGTGCAGACCGACATGGGCGGCGCCTCGGCCCCGCTCACGCCCGAGCGCAGCGTGGCCGACATGCGCCGCACGATCGCGCGCCTGACACCCCGCGACGGCGGTGCCTTCATCGACCACGACGGCCGGCCCTTCGAGGGCTGGTGAACCGGGGCGCGACATGATCCAGACCCTCGAGCAGTTGCGCAGCCTCTACGCCGCACCGGGCGAGCGCGCGCAGCGCAAGCAGCTGGCCGAGGCGACGCGTGAGGGCTGCCTCGCGCAACGTGCCCAGGAACGAATTCCGCAGAAGGACTGACATGCTGCTGACCGCCGACCAGGAAGCCATTCGCGAGGCCGTGCGCGCCTTCGCCCAGGCCGAGCTCTGGCCCCACGCGGCGAAGTGGGACAAGGAACACCACTTCCCGAAAGACGCGCACCGCGGCCTCGCCGAGCTCGGCGCCTATGGCATCTGCGTGCCCGAGTCGCTGGGCGGCGCCGGCCTGGACTACGTGACCCTGGCCGTGGTGCTGGAAGAGATCGCCGCGGGCGACGGCGGCACGAGCACCGCCATCAGCGTCACCAACTGCCCCGTCAACGCCATCCTCATGCGCTATGGCAATTCGCAGCAGCAGGAGCGCTGGCTGCGTCCGCTCGCGGCGGGGCAGATGCTGGGCGTCTTCTGCCTTACCGAGCCGCACGTGGGCTCCGACGCCTCCGCCTTGCGAACCACCGCGGTGAAGCAGGGCGGCGACTACGTGCTCAACGGCGTCAAGCAATTCATCACCAGCGGCCAGAACGGCCAGCTCGCGATCGTGATCGCGGTGACCGACAAGGCCGCGGGCAAGCGCGGCATGAGTGCCTTCGTGGTGCCCACCGACACGCCGGGCTACGTGGTCGCGCGGCTGGAAGACAAGGTGGGCCAGCACAGCAGCGACACTGCGCAGATCAACTTCGAGAACTGCCGCATCCCGGCCGAGAACCTCATTGGCGAGGAGGGCGAGGGCTACAAGATCGCCTTGTCGGCCCTGGAAGGCGGGCGCATCGGCATCGCCGCGCAAAGCATCGGCATGGCACGCAGCGCCTTCGAGTGCGCGCTCGCTTACGCCAGGCAGCGCGAGAGCTTCGGCCAGCCCATCTTCAACCACCAGGCGGTGGGCTTTCGCCTGGCCGAGATGGCCACGCAGATCGAAGCGGCGCGCTCGCTCACCCACCGCGCGGCGGCGCTGCGCGACGCGGGGCGGGCCTGCCTGAAGGAAGCCGCCATGGCCAAGCTCTTCGCCAGCGAAATGGCGGAGAAGGTCTGCAGCGACGCCATCCAGGTCCACGGCGGCTACGGCTACGTGAACGACTTCCCCGTCGAGCGCATCTGGCGCGACGTGCGCGTGTGCCAGATCTACGAAGGCACCTCCGACGTGCAGAAGATCCTGATCCAGCGCGCGCTGGCCTGAACGAAAGACACGCCTCGCGGGCGTGTCTGATCGAGGATGCCGCGGATCCGGCTTCGCCGGTCCGCAGGCATCGCCCCCTGGGGGTGACGCCGCAGGCGGCGCGGCGGGTACCATTTGCCACATGAACATCATCATCCTCGGGGCCGGCCGTGTGGGTGAGAGCGTCGCCGAGAGCCTGGTCTCCGAGCAGAACGACATCACCGTCATCGACCTCGACCCGACGCGCCTGCGCGCGCTGGAGGACAAGCTCGACCTGCGCGGCGTGGTCGGCAATGGCATCCAGCCCTCGGTGCTGCGCGACGCCGGCGCCAAGGACGCGGACATGGTCATCGCCTGCGCCGCGATGGACGAGACCAACCTGGTGACCTGCAAGGTGGCGCACGACGTCTTCAACGTCCCCACGACCATCGCCCGCCTTCGCTCCCCCGAGTTCTCCGAAGGCGACGAACTGCTCTCGCAGACCGGCTTTTCCGTCAACCATGTGCTGTGCCCCGAAGAATCGGTCACGCGCTACATCCGCCAGCTCATCAGCTACCCCGAGGCCCTGCAGGTGCTGGAGTTCGCCGATGGCCGCGCCAGCCTGATCGCGGTGCGCGCCAACCACGGCGGCGCACTCGTGGGGCACACCATCGGCGAGTTCCGCGAGCGCTATACGCGCTGCGAGATGCGCGTGGTCGCGCTCTACCGGCTCGACACCGAAATGGAGGCCACGCCCTCCACGCGCATCCTTGCGGGCGACGAGATCTTCGTGCTCGCCGACACCGACAAGATCCGCGAGGTGCTCTCGGCCATCCACAACATCGACAAACCCGTGCAGCGCGTGATGATCGCCGGCGGGGGCAAGGTGGGCCTGCGCCTGGCGCGCAGCCTGGCCGGCCAGTGCGAGGTGAAGCTGCTCGAACGCGACAAGAAGCGCTGCGAGTACCTGGCGAGCCAGTTGCCCTCCAGCACGCTGATCCTGCAGGGCGACGGCGCCGACGAGGACTTGCTGGACGAGGAGAACGTCGGGCAGATGGACATGTTCCTCGCGCTCACCAGCGACGACGAGGACAACATCATGTCCGCCATGCTGGCCAAGCGCCTGGGCGCGCGCCGCGTCATGGCGCTCATCAACCGCCGCGCCTACGCCGACATGATGCAAGGCAGCACCATCGACATCGCCATCTCGCCCGCGCAGGCGGTCATCGGCGAACTGCTCACGCACATCCGCCGAGGCGACGTGGCGGCCGTGCACAGCCTGCGCCGCGGTGCGGCCGAGGCCTTCGAGGGCATCGCGCGGGGCGACGTGAAGACGAGCAAGCTCGTGGGCCGCCGCATCGAGGAGTTGAAGCTGCCCAAGGGCGCGCGCATCGGGGCGCTGGTGCGTGGCGAGGGTCGAAACTCGGCGGTGTTGATGCCGCACCACGACCTGCTGATCGAAGACGGCGACCACCTCATCCTCTTCATTCCCCACAAGCGCCTGGTGCGCGAGGTGGAAAAGCTGTTCCAGGTGAGCGCCACCTTCTTCGGCTGAGCGCCGGGCCCCCATGCAAACCCTCTGGCTGCCGGTCCTCTCCGTCTTCTCCCGCGTGCTGCTGGCCTTCTCGCCGGCCTTTCTGGTGCCCATGGCCTGGGCCTGGTTCCTCGACCAGGAGCACCACGTACTGATCTGGGCCTTCGGCTTCGCGGCGGCCGTGCTCAGCGGCTGGCTGCTGTCGCTGGCCACCCGCCACCACCGCCGCGAACTGCTGCCGCGCGACGGCTTTCTGCTGGTGAACCTGGTCTGGCTGGTGCTGCCGGTCTATGCGGCCGGGCCGCTCTACTACGCGGTGCCCGAGCTGAGCCTGAGCAAGGCCTACTTCGAGGCCATGAGCGCGCTCACCGCCACCGGCGCCACCGCCATCTCGGGGCTGGACCTGTTGCCCGTGTCCATCAACGTCTGGCGCTGCTTCCTGCAGCTCATCGGTGGCCTGGGCATCATGCTGCTGGTGGTGGCCATCCTGCCCTTGCTGGGTCTGGGCGGCATGCAGCTCTACCGGGCCGAAACGCCGGGCCCGATGAAAGACACCAAGTTCACCCCGCGCATCGCCGAAACCGCGCGCGGGCTGTGGGGGGTGTACGCGGTGTTCTCCGTCGCCTGCATGTTGGCGTACCGCTGGGCCGGCATGAGCTGGGCCGACGCCTTCATGCACATGTGCACCACCATGGGCCTGGGCGGGCTCTCGCCCTACGACGCGAGCATCGGCCATTTCGATTCCGCGCGGGTGGAGTGGGTGGCCACGGCCTTCATGACCATGGCCGGCATCAGCTTTCTGCGCTACTTCGTGATGATCAAGCGCCGCTCGCTGCGCCCCATCATTGGCGACCGCGAGATCCGCACCTACCTGGTGGTGCTCGCCGCGGCCATTGCCGTGGTGACGCTGCTGCTGCTGATTCACGGCGTGTACGCGGATGTCGGCACGGCCTTGCGCAGCGCGGCTTTCCACGTGGTGTCGGTCGGCACCACCACCGGCTATGCGTCGGCCGACTACGCGCAGTGGCCGGTGTTCGCGCCGGTGCTGCTCATCTTCCTGGGCTGCTTCGCCTCCTGCGCGGGGTCCACGGGCGGCGGCATCAAGATGGTCCGCATGGTGCTGCTGATCAAGCAGGCGCGGCGCGAGCTGGTGCGCATCATCCACCCGCGCGTGGTCAACCCGGTCACGCTGGCCGGCGGCGTCGTGCCGCCGCAGGTGATGAACGCGGTGCTGGGCTTCATGCTCATCTACGGCGCCGCCACCGTGGGCCTGACCATGCTGCTGCTGCTGAGCGGCCTGGACGTCGTCACCGCTTTCTCGGCCGTGATCGCCACCGTCAACAACATCGGCCCCGGCCTGGGTCTGGTGGGGCCGTCCAGCAACTACAGCGTGCTCAACGACGGCCAGATCTGGGTGTTGAGCTTTGCGATGCTGCTGGGCCGGCTGGAGCTGTTGACGGTTTTCGTGCTCTTCACCGGGCACTTCTGGAGGAAGTAGGGAGACCCCCCTGCGCCGCTGCGCGGCATCCCCCCTGGGAGGGGGGACGACACCGAAGGCCCGGCGGAGCCGGTTCCTTGGTGTCACTGGATCAAGTCACTTCAATCGCGGGCGGGAATGGTCAGGCCGCGCTGCACGGCCGGGCGCGCGACGAAGGTGTCGAGCACGCGCTGGACTTCGGGGAAGTCGCTGAAGCCGACGATCTCGCCGGCGCCGTAGAAGCCCACGAGGTTGCGCACCCAGGGGAACACCGCGATGTCGGCGATGGTGTATTCCTTGCCCATGATCCAGCGCCGGCCCTTGAGGTGCTGGTTCAGCACGGCCAGCAGGCGCTTGCTCTCGTTCACGTAGCGGTCGCGCGGGCGCTTGTCCTCGAAGTCCTTGCCGGCGAACTTGTGGAAGAAGCCGAGCTGGCCGAACATGGGACCGATCCCGCCCATCTGGAACATCAGCCACTGCAGGGTCTCGTAGCGCTCGCTGGTGCCGGTGGGCAGCAACTGACCCGTCTTGCTGGCCAGGTAGACCAGGATGGCGCCCGATTCCCACAGCGCGATGGGTTTGCCATCGGGGCCGTTCGGGTCGATGACCGCGGGGATCTTGTTGTTCGGGTTGAGCGACAGGAACTCGGGCGAGAACTGGTCGTTGGTGTCGAAGCGCACCAGGTGCGGCTCATAGGGCAGGCCGGTTTCTTCCAGCGCGATGGACACCTTCACGCCGTTGGGCGTGGGCAGCGAGTAGAGCTGCAGCCGGTCGGGGTGACGCGCGGGCCATTTCTTGGTGATGGGGAAGCTGTCGAGGGCGCTCATGGGTTCTCCTTCTGGTTGGCGCGCATTGTGCGGCCACGCCCCGCGTGGCCCCAGGGTTTGCAGGGACATCGATAATCCGTTCTCTCTTGCGACCACCGATGCCCACTCCCACCAGCGAGCCTTGCCCCTGCGGGCGCGGCCCGGCCTTCGCGGCCTGCTGCGGCCGCTACAGCGGCACGGCCACCCCCGCCCCCGACGCCGAATCCCTCATGCGCTCGCGCTACAGCGCGTTCGTGCGCGGCGATGCGGCGCACCTGCTGGCCACCTGGCACGCCAGCACGCGGCCAACCTCGCTCGATCTCGAACCCGGCGTGAAGTGGCTCGGTCTGGAGGTGCGCGCGCACCGCGAGATCGACCCGGACCACGCCGAGGTGGAGTTTGTCGCGCGTTCGCGCGCCGCCGGGCGCGCCACCCGCCTGCACGAGCGCAGCCGATTCGTGCGCGAGGGCGGGCAGTGGTTCTACGTGGATGGCGATTTTCCGGACAAGGACAAGTGATGGGCTTCGAGGCCGTTCTGTTTGATTGCGATGGCGTGCTGGTCGACAGCGAGCCCATCACCAATGGCGTGCTGCGCGAGGCGCTCATCGAGGCCGGCTGGGCGATCTCGGCCGAAGACTGCGAGCGCCTGTTCATTGGCCGCGCGGTGCGGGATCAGCGCGCGCTCATCGAGCAGCACACCGGCCGGGCCTGGACCGAGGAGTGGCTGCAGGGCTTTTACGCGCGCCGCAACACCCGCCTCATGGCCGAGTTGCAGGCCATCGAGGGCGTGCACGACGCGGTGGCGCACCTGCACGCCTTCACGGGCGGACGCATCGCCTGCGCCTCCGGTGCGGACCGACCCAAGGTGGTGATGCAGCTCGACAAGGTCGGCCTGTCGCGCTTCTTTGGCGACGCCATCTTCAGCGGTCACGACCTGCCGCGCTCCAAGCCCGCGCCCGACGTCTACCTGGCCGCCGCCGCGCACCTGGGCGTGGACCCGAAGCGCTGCCTGGTGATCGAGGACACGGCACCCGGCGCCCAGGCCGGCCTGGCGGCCGGTGCCACGGTCTGGGGCTTTTGCACGCAAGGCCACGGCCGCGCCTTCGACGGCCTGCCGGTGGCGCGCGTGTTCCATCACATGCGCGAGCTGCGGCTCTGAAGCCGTCGCCCGGCCGGGCATTCAACGGAAGATCCTTGGCGTGCCCGTCCGGGGTTTGCGCACCGGGGTCTTGCGCGCCCGGCCTGCCGGTGGCGTGCGATGCCGCTCGCGTTGGTCCATCAGGTGTTCCGCCTCGATGAATTCCGCCAGCGTTTCGATGTCGCCGGGCGTGACCCCCAGGCTGGAGAAGTGCCCGCGCCAGCCATCCACCGCACGCACGACCTGGCTCACCACGTCGCGAGCCTGTTGCTCGTGCAGTCCGAAGTCGTTGTGCACGGAGACGGCGGCCTCCAGATCCGGGTCGACCACGTCGTCGGCGATCATGAACTCGTGCGCGACCGCGCCGGACCCCGTGGTCACGATGTCGTAGGCCGGGCTCAGGTTGATGACCGGCACGCCATTGGCCAGTTCGTGGGTCACCGCGTGGTTCTTCTCGTGGTCGTCGGTGTTGGCGATGAGGATGTTGAAGACCATGCGCCGAAACAGATCCTGCAGGTGCGCATCCAGCCGATCGACCTGCCCCATGGCGCGAAGGCGCCGGGCCAGGTGCGGATAGCCGAACGCGGGCGCTTCACCTTCGGGTGTGGCGGCGCGCAGCAGGGTGCAGGCCGAGACGCTGTGCACCCGCCCCGCAGGCGTGCGGTCGAAGCGGCGCACGGCAATGGCGTTCTCATCGGGGAGATGGATCACACGCGTATCCGCCACCTGCACGCCCGCCAGGGCGGCCAGGCGCATGCACGCATGCTCCACCAGCGGCTGGTCCCAGGCTTCACCGTCAAAGAACTTCACCACCCATTCCTGGCCGTCGATGGCGATCACCGCTTTGGGCTTGGCCCCGCCAAGGCTGCCGCCGGCACCGATGAGCGCACGCCGTTGCTCGCCCAGTTCGCCTTCGCCGCTCTGGATGATGGCCGCTGCCTCGGCCAGGGAGGGGACATCACTCAGGCGCGGCAGAGACCGGTGATTGAAAGGCTGGTACGCCTCGGATGAGCCGGACACGCCGATGGCGCCGAACCGCTCGTCCCCTGCGAGGTAGAGGTGATCGCGCAGCGTGGCGCCCTTTTTGTACAGGGTGCGGATCACCTTTTCGCCCCAGCGGTCCGGGCGCGCGTCGTCCAGGGCGCCGGCGGCGGCCGGCTCACGCCCGCGGCGGTGCCGAGGCGCGTAGCTCATGTCGCGCAGCGGCATGTCTTCGCTGAGGGCGAAGCCGTGCTCGAGCCACGGCGGCGCATACCTCAGGCTGGCATCGCCGTTGCTCAGCCGGCCGATCTCGCCGATCAGGCGCGGTTGACCGGGGTCGCCCAGGTACCAGGCGAACAGCCGCTCGGGCGTCTCAACCGCCATGGCCCGGCCCCTTGGTGGTCCGCGTGTCGGCCGCCTTGCGGGCCCGGCGGGCGCGCTGGCGGCCCAGTTGGATGGCTTCGTCCACGTCTTGCTCCATGGCCTCGCGGTCGAATTCGGGGGCCGCCAGGCGCGCCAGTTCGCTGTCGCGACCGATCAGCCACAGGGCCTGGGCGTACGCGCCCAGCGAGACGGTCGGGTCCCCGTTTTCCATCTTGACCAGGGT